>JAEZLF010000050.1 GCA_023435925.1 Bacillota bacterium | reverse complement strand
ATTTTTTCAAGCAATACTGCCGAATCCGTACATGTCTCATTTGCATAGGTCTTTCCATCCAGCTGATTTTGAATAATACAATTACTGAATCCAAGCCTGATGACATTGTTGCAAACAAAACGACATATATCATCAATATTGTTTGATTTTCCTATGTAAGAAAGTATTTCAGTAAGAATTTTGTATTTCGCTTCCTGATTCAAAGTATCTGGGGCATTATATCGGTACATGTCGTCACTCCATATCAATCTATTATTTGTTTAAGCGTCTGCACAAAAAATCCATACAAATAAATTGTCATCGAAGAATTCCTGCGCTGAGATAGAAAGCCTTATGCACCCTTTTCCAAATTAGCACCGGTAAACTGGCTATTATACAAATCCGCATAAAATCCATTCCGTGCCAGTAATTCCTTGTGGCTGCCCTGCTCAATAATCTTGCCCTGGTTCATCACAAGGATCAGCTCTGCATCTCGGATGGTAGACAATCTATGCGCTATCACAAAGCTGGTTCTGCCCTTCATCAGGTTCACCATGCCCTTCTGGATCAACACCTCTGTTCTCGTATCCACACTGCTTGTGGCCTCATCCAAAATCAATATTGCAGGATCGGCTAATATTGCCCGGGCAATCGTCAGCAGCTGTTTCTGGCCCTGAGATATGTTGGTAGCTTCCTCATTCAGTACTGTGTCATACCCATCTGGCAGTGTTCTGATGAAATGGTCGGCATGGGCGGCTCTTGCGGCACGCACAACTTCTTCCATGGAGGCGCCTTCACGTCCGTATGCAATGTTGTCTCTAATCGTTCCATTGAAAAGCCAGGTATCCTGCAGTACCATTCCAAACACGCTTCTCAAGGCACCCCGTTTGATATTCCTGATATCTGTTCCATCAATTTGTATACTGCCTTCGCTTATTTCATAGAAACGCATCAGCAGATTCACAAGAGTCGTTTTACCGGCGCCGGTAGGCCCAACAATTGCTATTGTGTCACCACGTCTCAGGTTGAGATTCATGTTGGCAATCAACGTCTCATTTTCCGTGTAACTAAAATCAACGTTTGTAAAGCTTACAACGCCTTTTGGATGTTCGAGCACCACTGCGGACTCACTGTCCGGAATTTCCTCCTGTTCATCCAGCACCTCAAATACGCGCTCCGCGCAGGCAATGGTTGACTGAATCACATTTGCAATATTTGCAGTTTGAGTGATGGGATGGGTAAAGGATCTGGAATACTGAATAAACGCATTAATATCTCCCAGCCTGAGCCTGCTCTGTGTCATCCAGATGCCGCCCACAACACATATAATCACATACCCGATATTACTGATGAAGTTCATCATCGGAAACATAATACCGGAAACAAACTGTGCCTTCCACCCCGCTTCGTACAGCCTGTCATTTACACGTTCAAACGTTGAAATAGATTCTTGTTCACGCCCAAACACCTTTACAACCTTGTGCCCGGTATACATCTCCTCGACATGCCCGCTAAGATCTCCCAGTTCCTTCTGCTGTGCCGCAAAGAACTTTTGTGACTTTTTGGCGATAAACGCCGTTATAATCACATACAGCGGTAATGTGGCAATGACGATCAATGTCAGTGCCGGGCTGGTAACCAGCATCATGATAATATATCCAACAATCTGTATGATTGCAGTAATCACTTGGGTTATGCTCTGTTGAAGGGTGTTTGATATGGAATCTACATCATTGGTGACCCTGCTCAGTATTTCCCCATGGGTTTTTGAGTCGTAATATTTAAGAGGCAGCCTTGCAAGCTTATTATCAACCTCCTTGCGCAGCTGATATGAGGTTTTTTGCGCGACACCGGACATCACCCACTGCATAATAAACTGGAACAGGGAGCTCAGCAAGAATATCCCTATCAACACAAGCACAATTCGCAAAATATAGGTATAGTCAATCTCACCACCAGTTTCCCGTATCGCTCTTATCGCATCCTCAACCTGCTCCTTTGTAAAGTTCTGTGACTGAGTACCTTGCTGTGTATCAGGCTGCATATCCGGCAGCTTTTCGCTCAATGCCATCATTCTTTCAACAATATCCGCTTTCTGCTGCGGATCTTCTACCGTATCCAACATCGGCAAAGCAATCATCTCACGTATTGCTGCCATTGCGTCAGGTGTCATTTGCCCCGCGATAGCGGTATTATCCGGGCCTTGACCTCCCGTGCCTTCGCCCTGGCCTGCTGGGTTTGTACCCTGACCGGTCGCGCCTGTGCCCTGACCTCCATTCAGACCCTTCATCTGCTCCTCAATTCGACCGACTGCTTCCCGCTGTGCTTTTCCAACTTCCTTCAGCATCATCCTTGCCATATATCCATCGGTCAATTTGTTGATCGCATTGGCCTGAACTTTTGGCGATGCAATGGCAAATACCGTACTTGCAATCGCAAAAATCAATACTACGGCTAAGTTCATACGAAAAGGCTTTAAATACCCCAACAACCTTCTTAACGTCCCTTTAAAATCCTTGGGTTTTTCCACAGGCCGGCCAAATCCTCCCGGCCCGCCCGGCCCTCCCGGTCTGCCAAATCCCGGCCTCCCGGTCATACCTGACCTGCCGGCTCCATTTGTGCCACCCTGTACACCTGCACCACCGGCTCTATCGGCTCCCATTTTCTGAACAGATCTGTTTTTATTCTCTCTATAATCAGCACTCATGCAATCTCCTCCTCTGAAAGCTGTGAAGAAACGATCTCCCTATATACCTCGCAGCTGTCCATCAGCTCTTTGTGTCTGCCCATTCCGGCAATCCTTCCATTGTCCAAAACAATGATCCGGTCGGCATCCATGACAGTTCCTACCCTCTGTGCGACAATAAACATGGTAGCATCGTCCGCTTCCTTCTTAAGCGCCGCTCTCAGCCTGGCATCCGTCTTGAAGTCAAGTGCTGAAAAACTGTCATCAAACACATAGATTTCCGGCTTTCTGACCAGCGCTCTGGCAATGGAGAGCCTTTGCTTCTGACCGCCGGATACATTTGTACCTCCCTGAGCAAGCACGTGGTCAAACCCGTCCTCCATCTCACGAATGAAGTCTATTGCCTGTGCTGTCTCAGCTGCATGGATTATCTCATCCATCGTAGCATCTTCCTTACCGTATCGGATATTATCAGCAATACTTCCGGTGAAAAGCACCGCCTTCTGAGGTACAAAACCAATTTTTGCCCTAAGCTCCTGCTGTGCCATTTCACGCACATCGGTCCCACCAATCAGTACACTTCCGCTTTGCACGTCATAAAACCGCGGTATCAGATTTACAAGCGTGGACTTCCCGGAACCGGTGCTGCCAATAATTGCAGTAACCTCGCCGGGCTTTGCACTGAAAGTGATATTGGAAATCGCCGGCTGCTCTGCTCCATGGTAACGAAAAGTGACATCTCTGAACTCCACGTGCCCTCTGACAGAATCTGCAGATACTACATTGTTATTGCCACCCGCTTTCCAGACGCTCACCGCTCTGCCCACTTCGGTACTGCCCGCTTCTCCGCTGCCCACACTCTCGGGGTCAACAATGTCCGGTTCCGTATCAAGCACTTCATTAACCCTCACAGCGGCAGCCTGTGCCCTTGGTACCATAATAAACATCATAGCCACCATAATCATAGAAAACATGATCTGCATTGCATACTGGATAAAAGCGAAAAGTGCGCCTATATCCATATCTCCTCTGTCAATACGGATGATACCAAACCATAGTATTGCAATAGATGTAAAGTTCATAATTAGCATAATGGACGGCATCATAAACGCCATAATCCGGTTCACTCTTATATAGGTATCCGTAAGGTCGGCATTTGCTTCCTCAAAACGTTCACTTTCATACTCCATCCGGTTAAATGCCCGTATTACTCTTACACCGGTGAGTTTTTCACGCAGGACCAGGTTAATCCTGTCGATCTTTACCTGCATCTTCTTAAACAGCGGGATCGCTTTTTTTGCCAGCAGCACAACAACACCTGCAAGCACAGGAAGTGCAACAACAAGCACCCATGTGAGCGGCTTATCCTTTGACATCGCCATAATAATGCCCCCCACTGCCATAACCGGTGCTCCAATCAGCATACGCATCATCATCATTGTCACCATCTGTATTTGAGTAATATCGTTGGTCGTTCTCGTTATTAATGTGGCCGTCCCGATTTTGTCAAACTCATGCAAGGAAAAGCTTTCAACCCTTCTAAATACACTATTCCTGATGCTCCTGCCAAAGCCACCGCTTACTCGCGCTGACAGAAAGCTCACAGTGATTGAAAACAAAACACCAGCACCGGCAATCAGCAGCATGAAGCCTCCGGTTTTCATTATGTAGCCGGTATCACCACTCATGACACCATTATTAATAATATCGGCCATCAATGTCGGCAAGTACAAATCCGCTATTGTCTGGAAAAAAATTAATACCAGAACAGCAATAATAGACAACGTAAATGGTTTTAAATATCTGAATAATTTTAACATGAACACATCATCTCCCGTCAGTATTTATTAAGAGCCTTTTCAACACACTTAAGCCTTCGATAATTTTCTCGTAATCCTCCGGCGACCCTCTTTCTGTAATAATTCCTTCTATAATATTCTCAACCTTTAAATGGATGTGTGCTTTTTTTCCTTTCAGTTCCGGAGAAAGTGTGATAAACACGACCCTTTTATCTTCCTCACTGCGAATCCTCTCCACCATTTCCTGTCTTTCAAGCCTGTCAATTATTCCGGACACGGTGCTGTTATTAAGTCCCATAGCCCGGCTAATATCACTAACCCTCATCCTCTCATGCTTGCTCAGCATACCGATGATCATACCCTGCGTGGGGGTAATTCCAGGCAACCCGGCTTTTTCAAATTCTTTGCCCATGTTATGCTTTATATGAAAAACAATCTCCCTGATGAGTCTGGATACTTCAAGACTGCGTTTTATTGATTCCATCTCTCTCCTCCCGTAAACCAGCATCTTATAGGTCAAGCCCGAACAATTTCAGGAATAAATATTTTAAAGTAAAATACTTCGCTCCCGAATATTTCGCCTACGAATATTTCACGTGCGAAACATATTATAGTCTTGTATTATTTGTCCTGTCAAGGTGTATTATTTGATATTGAGCCCTATAGCTAATATATTCTATTTGACGTGAACTATTTGAAGTTATCGGCTATCAATAGTATAATAGGTTATGTCAACTCTATATAAATGAAAGCAGGTACAAACATTGATCCGTCTTCCTTTTACCAAAAAGCCGGTTGGAGGTAATGAAAGCACTGGAATAAGCAGCATCTCCGGCAGCATGCGAAAACAAATATTATCCATAACAGGTCCTGCGTTTATTGAGCTTGTCATGTCTTCCCTATTTGGCATGGTTGATATGATTATGGTTGGTCAGCTCAGCTCTGCAGCGATTGCAGCCGTCGGGCTTACCAATCAGCCCTTTTTCCTTCTGCTGGCAATATTCGCGGCTGTCAACGTAGGAACAACCACTCTTGTCGCATGGAACATCGGCGCCGGAAATGTGCAAAAAGCCTCTTCTGTTATCCGGCAGGTTCTGATAATCAATATCGCACTGGGAATTATCATAAGTATCATTGGCTTTGCTTTTTCACGCCAGATTGTAGTTTTCATGGGCGCAAATGAAGATACCTTAAAAGACGCTACCTTGTATTTCCAAATTATCTCTTCGAGCTTATTTTTTCAGGCCTTAACCATGTGCATCACGGCTTCTTTAAGAGGAGCGGGAGAAACAAAGCTCCCGATGTTATATAACCTGGGCAGTAATCTTTTGAATGTATTCGGTAATTATGTACTGATTTATGGTAAGTTTGGCTTCCCGAAATGGGGCGTTGCCGGAGCAGCTGTATCAACCACGTTATCAAGAGTACTGGCCTGCATTTTTGCATTATACATTATTTTTTCAAATAAGTCCCGCGTATCTATTTCAATTAGAGGCAACTATCGCCTTGACTTCACTATCATTAAAAAGGTGTTTTCCATCGGCTTACCGGCGGCCGTTGAACAGTTTGTGCTGCAAAGCGGACTGGTGATGTTTGCTCGTACTGTTTCAGGCTTGGGCACTGCAGAATTCGCCGCCCATCAAATCGGTCTGAATATTAACGGGCTGACCTTTGCGCCAAGTATGGCATTTGGTGTTGCAGCAACCACGCTGGTGGGGCAAAGTTTGGGTGCCAATGACGATGAAAAAGCCCAGAAATATGCCAATGTCATCCATCATATCGCTATTATTGTTGCCTGCTTTGTGGCGTTGATTTTCATTCTGTTCTCACATCCCATGGCACAGCTGTATACCCAAGATTCGGATGTGGCCGATATGGCCGGTACTGTTCTAAAAATAGTGGCGCTTGCCCTGCCCGGCATGGCAACACAGCTATCTCTTTCCGGTGCACTTCGGGGCGCAGGAGACACCATGTACCCGCTATATGCCTCTGCTTTTGGAATATGGGTATTCCGCGTCTTTATGGCCTACATCTTTGTCAACGTATTCCACTGGGGACTCATCGGTGCATGGGTGGCTCTGTTTCTGGATCAATACACTCGAGCTGTAATCGTATACCTCCGATTCCGTTCAAACAAATGGAAATATATAAAATCCCGTAAAACGGAGATTAAGGAATAACCCTGTCTACTGCAAAATGTCATGTTAACTTTTTGCAGTAGACTCTTTCTACACTAGCTATGCCTCTTCGAGGATGTTGACAACTCTCTTCAGCTCTTCCCTGATTTTCAAGTGCTGCGGGCATTTTACCTCACATTCGCCGCAATCGATACACGCCTCAGGCAGCGCACCTTTACTCGAGTCCTTTTTGTATTCTGCCAGTTCTTTTTTTGCTACTGTCGTTAATCCATAAACATTGTGATATGTATACATGTTAAATATCTTAGGAATGATGATATTCGCAGGACAAGGCTGGCAGTAGTTGCAGCCGGTGCAATACAGTTCCGAGAATTTGTGGATATCCTCCATAGCAACACCCACCTTATCCCATTCATCCTTACTCATATAAGTTTCCAAATCGGCAATCGCCAGGTTCTTCTCCAGCATATCCATATTTTCCATGCCCGAAAGAGCAAGACTTATATTCTCATTTCCCAGAACAAATCTCAATGCAAGTTCATATGTCGCTTTGGATTCTTTACCGGTGAGCTTTTTGTACAGCTCAGTCGGTGCCGCAAGCCTTCCGCCTCCTACGGGTCCCATAGCCGCTATGCCAAGCCCCTTCTTTGCTGCATATGCAATAGAGCTTTCATTTGCCCGATCCAGAAGATTGTACTGACATAGCACGGTCTCCAGAATTCCTTCACCTGCGTCTATAATATCAATCATATTCTCAGGTGCATCATGAAATGAAAAGCTGATATGCCTGATTAGTCCCTCTTCCTTGGCTTTTAAAGCCTCTTCGAAAAGACTAAGATTCTTGATCTGCTCAAGGGAGCCTTTGTTTATCCCCCAAAAGTGATAAAAGTTAATGTATGGGGTATCGATCTTATTCAAGCTGCTTTCAAGCATTTTCCTCAGATCGGAAGACTTCTTTACTTGCTCCAGGGGCAGCTTGGTAGTCATCATTACCTTGTCCCTCACACTTTTCAAAGCCTTACCCATGGCATATTCACTATTCTTGTGACAGTAATATGGCGCCGAGTCAAAATAGTTTACACCGCTTTCATAAGCTTTGTATAGCAGCGGGAGTGCCTTATCTTCATCAATATACCACTCTCCGTTGATTTCAACCTCAGGCAACCTCATGCACCCAAAGCCCAATGTTGAAACCATTTCTCCGGTAATTCCATATTTGCGATACTTCATAGTCGATCTCCTTTGCGCATTGATATGAGTATATTTTATCATACCTTAACTAAAAGGCCAGTCTACTTACTAAGGATCTTTAATAATCCTACTTAAAGTAGATCATGTTAACGTCGGAATTTAATTAAACAATATGATTGATTCTACACCAAAAAATGTTATAATGTCTATGCGCTTATTAACACAATTATCCGATTTGTATTTGCATTAATCGGATAATTATTATATCAACCTCATAATCCAGAAGGTTTCAAGGAGTGATAACTATGTACAAGCACCATATAACAGCAATTGAAACAATAACAAACAAGCTCAAAGTACGGGATGAGATTCTGGGTGTAATTATTGGAGGTTCTATAGCTCACGGATATGCAAATGAAAATTCCGATGTTGATATAATGATTGTTTTATCCGAGGAGGATTACAAAAAGGCGTTAAAGGAAAATACCGTTTTCTATTTTGAAAGGGAATCCTGCAATTATGATGATGGTTATGTTGATGGAAAATGCACATGCACCGACTATATAAAAAAGGTTGCCGAATTTGGTAGTGAACCTGCTAAATTTGCTTTTCAAGGTGCTTTTATTTCATATTCCAAAATTGATGGGTTGGAGCAACTTGTCAAAGATGCGTCAAAATACCCTGTTGAAAGAAAGCAAGAGAATATAAATAAATTCTATGCCCAATTTGAAACATGGAATTGGTATTTTTATGAAGGATTAAAAAGAAATAACAAATTTCTAATGGACTACTGCCTTTCCAACTTTGTCTTATTTGCAGGAAGGCTCATATTGGCATACAATGAAACCTTATTCCCTTCCTATAAATGGTTTCTGAAAGTTTTGGAGGATGTTGAAAAAAAGCCAGATAACCTTATGCTTTGTATAAATAACGTTGTAGAACTAAAAGATAGTTCTTCTGTAGAAGCTTTGTACAAAAGCATCAACGGCTTTCACAATTGGTACACATCTGATAGGCACTGGTGTGAACAGTTTATGATTGATAGCCAATTAAATTGGGTAGACGGATCTGTACCTATTGTAGATATTTAATATCAGTTTTATATAAATATTCAGTTGTGCATTATTGGTTACTTGTGGTACGTCTCATGACTCATTATCTTAAATGCACGGAATAGCTGTTCCAATAGTATCAGGCGAGTGAGCTGGTGGGGAAAGGTCATATCGGAAAAAGACAGCCTCAGGTCAGCCTTCTTGATCAGCTCAGCATCAAGACCCAGAGAACCTCCAATGATGAAAGTGATATTGGACCTGCCGCGTGAAAAACAAGTCTGCAAAGCTTCAGCAAACCCTTCAGACGACATCTTCTCACCTTTGACATCCAGTACAATCAGAAATGTTCCGTCCTTTATCTTGCTTAATACCCTGAGAGCTTCCTTTTTCTTTACCTGTTCCTCCTGCATTGCGCTCAGTGAATCCGGCGCCTGTTCATCCTCCACCTCCAGCAGCTGCAGGTCGCAAAACCGCGAAAGGCGCTTGGCATATTCACCAATGCCATCCTTCAGATACCGCTCCTTCAGTTTTCCCACTGCAACAATTCCTACCTTCATCCATGAGCCTCCGCAATATTTTTCATCATTACCATCACAACCGACCTCAAATGGCCTCAGCCAACCTCAGCCGTCCTCAACCGGCGAACCACATTCATGCTTATGAAACAAACTTCCTGAAATCATTTCCCGACGGGTTTTGATAAATCTTTAAATCAAATTCCGGAATGACAGCCAGCAAATGGTCAAAAATATCCGATTGGATCCCTTCATATTCCACCCAGTCTGTTACGCTTGTGAAAGCATAAATTTCTATAGGCAGACCGTTTTCTGATGGCTGTAATTGTCTAATCATCCGAGTCATAGCCTTATTCACTCCCGGATGGTTTTCGATATAATTTTTCACGTATACCCTGAATGTGCCTATATTCGTCAAATGTCTGCCGTTCACAATGCTTTCAGAATTGATATTGTGAGCTTTATTATATGCTTCTATTTCAGCTGTTCGAGCCTCAATATATTCTTCAATATACTGTATTTTTTTAAATCGTTCTATCATTTCCTCATCACAAAATTTAATGCTATTCACATCTATATTTACAGCTCTCTTTATTCTTCTGCCGCCCGATTCCTTCATACCCTTCCAGCTCTTAAATGACTCGGAAATCAATGCATGGGTAGGAATCGTAACAATAGTCTTGTCCCAGTTCTGTACCTTTACAGTATGCAAAGATATTTCTGTAACAGCGCCGTCTGCGCCATGAGAAGCCATTTCAATCCAATCTCCAATTTGCACCATATCGTTTGTAGAAAGCTGAATACTGGCGACAAGTCCTAAGATAGAATTCTGGAATATCAGTAATATTACCGCGGTAGCGGCACCAAGCCCGCTTAGTAATATCCATGGCGAGCGTTCCATAATTGTGCTGACGATAATAATGCCACACATCATGAAGACAAATATTTTTACAACCTGCAGATATCCTTTAATAGGCCGCATCCTGGAAATTTCATATTGCCTGTATATGTACTCCACAGAATCTATGATCTTATTCAGCGATAGCATGATAAAAAAAATAATGAAAGAGAAAGCAAGCCGCTGAATCCAGCTTTGGTAAGAAGGAAATAAAGGAGCAACCATGTGAATAACAATGAACGGCGGAATATGCGCAATTTGCTCAAATACCTTTTTCTCTAGAAAAATATCATCCCATTTGCTCTTGCTTCTTTTGATGTAAAAACTTAATAGCTTTAACAAGAACCTTTTCGAAATAAAATCAATGCACAAGCAAATAAAAACAATGCTTATAACAGTAACCGCATAAGATAACTGTATAGATACTGTTTCATTCACTCCATTCGACTGCAGCAGATTATTAATAAAATCAATCAACTCGCATCCTCCTTTTTCCCGCCGGAGGCATATTTACTGGTAATGAAAGGAATCAGCTCACTAATCTTTTTAACTATAGCTCGATTACCTTGCCTACACGGTCACGGAGCACAACATCCACCGTGATATCCGTCCCTACCTTCAGACTCTTTTCACACAATGCATTACAGACCGTCTGGTACGCCAGTTCAGGAAAATTATTCTCTTTGCTGAGATGTCCCAGTAAAAAACACTTCGTACCCTTCTCAGCCATGTATGCAACCACTTCTCCTGCAGTATCATTGGAAAGATGTCCATGCTGGCCCGCAATTCTCTTCTTCAGGTTCCATGGATAAGGACCTACCTTCAGCATCTCGGCGTCATGGTTGGACTCCAGCAAAAGCAAATCGCTATCCTCAAAACAGCTCAAAAGCTCGAGGTTGATATGCCCGATGTCTGTGGCGACCGTTACCTTCTTTCCCGCTGCACTGAAGCTATAGCCAACGGGCTCACTGGCGTCATGGGGAATGGGAAAAGGAGTTACCTCAATATCCCCAATCCGGAACGGCTCATAGGATGAAAATATCACTTTGTTAGACTCCAAAACCGGCCCAATCATTTGCCCCATAGCTTGCCAGGTGCCTTCGCTGGCATAGATAGGCAGGTTGAATTTTCGGGACAATATACCCGCTCCCCTGATATGATCGCTGTGTTCATGGGATACTAAAATAGCGCTAAGGTCCGCAGGATTCTCCCCTATGGAGCACAGCGCCTCAATAATTTTCTTCGCACTCAGGCCTGCATCCGAAAGCAGCCTCGTACTCCCTGACGCCACAAACATAGAATTTCCGCTGCTGCCACTATATAGACTACAAAATTTCATATCCTTTTCTCCTTGACCGTTAGGACTGTCTCAATCACTGTCCGCTCCATGTATGCGGCTGCGGGGCCCGTTCAACCGTCCGTATGCTTCGTTGCCCTCGGCCCGTAGATGCCTGCAGCCATGGGGATAATTCCACTGGCTATACGTGGCTGAACGTTCCTCAGAAGGCCCCGGCTACGCCTCTATCCTTTGTATATCTGCTCCAAGACCTTTCAGCTTACCAACAAAGTCCTCATACCCGCGGTCAATATACTTAATGTTATGCACCTCTGTGGTTCCTTCCGCTGCAAGACCGGCTATAACCACCGCTGCACCGGCCCTTAGGTCTATGGCGTTCACCGGCGCGCCTGTCAGCCCGCCGAGCCCTTCAACAACTGCAACACTGCCATCGACTCGTATTTTTGCTCCCATGCGCTTCAATTCATCCGCATACTGAAAGCGTGAAGGCCATATATTCTCTATAACCGTACTGCTGCCATTTGCAAGGCACAACAGCACCGTCACCGGCGGGTGCAGATCCGTAGCGAACCCGGGATACGGAAGTGTTTTAATATTGGCCTTTTGTATCGGATCCCCGCCAATAATTCTGATCCAGTCATCGCCTTCAATCAGCTTGATATTCATTTCAATCAGCTTGGCACTCAGGGATTCCATATGCTTTGGAATAATGTTCCGTACCGTAACATCTCCCCCTGTTGCAGCTGCTGCAATCATAAATGTGCCCGCTTCAATCATATCCGGAATAATCGAGTGGACAGATCCCCCTTTTAGACTCTCGACGCCCTTCACCTTGATCACATCGGTACCGGCCCCTTTGATATTCGCTCCGGCAGCGTTCAGAAAGTTGGCGACATCAACAATATGAGGCTCCTTTGCAGCATTTTCAATCGTTGTAATGCCCTCTGCCCGAACGGCTGCAAGCATCAGATTAATCGTCGCTCCCACACTGACCACATCAAGGTAAATCTGGCTTCCAACCAGCTTTTCTGCACTCAACTTAATCATGCCATCTTCTATCGAGACGGTGGCTCCCATAGCCTCAAAGCCTTTGATATGCTGATCCATTGGCCTGAAACCAAAGTCGCACCCACCCGGAAGAGCGACCTCCGCTTTACCGAAACGTCCAAGCAGTGCACCAAGCAAATAGTAGGACGCCCGCATGCTTTTTACCATCTCATAAGGAGCTATATAAGAGTGAACCTGACTCGAATCGATCAGTACTGTGTTCCTGTCCTCATATGTAATCACGGCACCCAATTGTCCCAGTATTTCTTCCAGGACATTCGTGTCCTTTATATCCGGCAGATTTTCAATTCTGCATTTACCATCTATGAGCAAAGCTGCCGGAACCACTGCGACCGCAGCATTTTTTGCGCCACTGGCATAGACATCCCCATGCAGCGGCCTGCGGCCATTAATAACGATCTTCTCCAAACTGTGCACCTGCCTTCTCATCTTTTGTACCCTAAAGGCAATAAAATATTCTCATTTATAATGGTACCTTCTCTGGGACACTATGTGCCGCCTTACCTATTATAACACTGTTTTTTTATTTGTACTACGGATAATATTATTGAAAGAGTAGAGATGGCTTCGCTGCTAATCCTCGGCATCAAGCAAGCCCAGATACACAGGTTCCGATGCGCCTTTGATTCTTACCCGCCATATCGGTAATAGTTCGGTTGATTCCATACCCTCTATGGAGTGTTCCTGTGTAAACCGGTATCCAACATCCATATCCGTTATCACCAATGAGCTCCCATCCTTGTAATTCGCTAGAAGGACCTGATACGCATCAGCCAGATCATCGATCTTTTTCGAGAACCCCAGAATCTGCAATTTGCTGTATTCCAGCCTGGTAACGCCACCTGTTGTTACCGTAACAGAACAGTAGTTGTCATATACGAGAAAATCATCATACTCCTCCATAAATGTCACAACCATGCTGCCATCTGATTCTCTCCTTAACTCATCAATAACATACCTGCCACTCAGTAGTTTATGATCGTTTAAATACTTTCTTGCTGCCTTCTGAGCCTCATCTGATTTAATGTTTCCGCTGCTGTCAGCCTCAACTTTTACTTCAGGACTGCCATCTGTATATACAAAACCCGTGTCACTTGTAAATACAAGCTTTTTGTCTTGATATGCGTAATCAGTGATATCACCGGAGGCATAGTAATTATTAGCGAAAAAAGCCCGGCCGATGGATGGCCTGTCCAGCTTTTCATTTCCATAGACAAGCCAATGAGCCTCTTTTAAGGCTGGGGGGATGCCTTTTTCCAACGTAACTCCCCGCGCTTTTAATATCTTTTCAGCATTCTCAATCGTTTCCTTTCTGACTCCCTGCTCACGGGAATAGGTCAGATTATTGAATAATAAAAATACATTAAAAGCAACCAGTATAATAATGATTACACCCTTTGCCTTGGCAAGGTCCATAGGTTAATCTCCTTTTCCACATCTCACTCTTTTGCCCATCAGTGGCCATCAGAATCATCCCTGTGATTCGTGTCCCTTTGATTCCCGCGATCAGCAGAACCGTCCCTGCGACCAAGTCTGGTGATTAGGTCCCGTGACCACATCCCTCTGACCGTGTCCTCCGCACCGAAGCATTCCGTTCCGGCTTAGCCCTTTTCCGGCATCAACGCCAGCTCGAGAGACGTCTTGTCCTTCATTTCAATAAGCAGTTTCGGTTCCAGAATGCTTTCATATGTAGAACTTATAGCGTATCCAAAGCGCATATCACGAATATTCATCTCTTCATGTGTGAGGCCTGTCTGTTTCACTAGTTCAAAAAACCGGTCATCATAATTGCTCTTCTTATCCTTTATAAAATCCCTCAGCAGCCAGTCACATTTCAATACCCGCCTGCTGTCAGCCACAATGTTAATGGCATGGGTCAGTTTTTCACCATTTCCGTCTTTCATATCCATATCCAGCTTAACCGCCATATTCTCCAGTCTGTAATCAAAGCTAAAGTTATAAACACCCTGTTTTTGCTTCTCCACCGATGTTAGTATAATATCGACATCTGCTCCATTCAGATCACTTACCCGGGCGATCAGCTTATACGCATTCATCAGCGCATCACCGACCTCTCCCCTCGCAGAGGAACTGGCGCTGCCAAGGTACTGATAGGTAAGATAGCCATCCGCATAATACTTGTAAATATTGCTTCCATAGCTAAACTGAAACGTCCCGTCACTGCCTGTACGAATGTTGTAGCGCTCCTTCTCATTCCCAAGAACAATTCCCGAAAGCTCATCCTTATTCCCGCCCTTGGCCGGCGGTTCACTTCTATACTGATAATAATAGGGTGAGTAGGTAGGTGATGATTGAACATACAAAACATCAGGTTCCGCGCCCATTGACTTATCGATCTTGCTGCCTCTCAGGGTGAGATACTCCCGATATTCCTGATTTGCGGCTGCAACCTCAGAGATAATATCTCCAAAGCCTCGATTTCTTTCATATCGGATCATATCAGACAGATATACCCTGCCATCTGTGCTGTAAATATAGAGAATGCTGGCATTTTCATCTACAATATCAGGCTTGATCATTAGCTTCTGTACAGCCGGCAGATCCTGCGCCTTATCTCCTGCACCCAGAAACCATTTCACAAGCTCAGGCTCTATTACATAACCAAAGTCTGCAATAAAACCCCTTTTTTCGGCAATATCTCCCCATTCCTCATCAGATAGCTTTAAACCGACCTGCCCGGATGCAATACTTCCAAGGCCCTGTTTTGCCTCATTCCAGAGCTCCTCAAAAAAATCGCTGTCTCTTCCGATAATCCAATGGGACCGATCCCCCTTGGACAAAACCAACCGATCCGGAGAAAATAGCTTTTCCTGCACTACTGTACTGCTGATTTGGGTATCCTTGCCGAATAATCCCAATAAAAAACGAATAGGAGTCCCCTGGCTTTGATATCCCCATAGGATTCCTACTTGTAATATTCCTGCAATAATTAATATGAATATGCAAATCGTTTTTATCCGTTCATAAACAACACGGCTCATGTATACTCCCGTCCAGCCGAACCTTACTTCTTCCTGTTCATCATTTCTTCTGCTCTAGAATTCCTCTTTGTTCCTTACTTCTTCTTGTTCCTCAAAAAATCATCGATGCCCAACGCTTTACTGACACCGGAGGTGATCTCCGAAGTCTTTCTGGTCACCTTTCCGATGATGGATTCATTCAATAACTCAATCGTAAAGCAATTGATCTGTATGTCGTCTCTGCTGGCTTTTGCCATCTGAGAAGTCCTGTGAGCCATAATTTTAATTTTGTTAGTACCCTTTGTAAGTATGATTTCTTTGGAAGTCAACCTGAATGCACCAATCTCCCAGGAACTTTCGCCATCGGTATTTTGCAGTAGTTCATACTTGCCTGTGGCTTCATTGTATTTTGCAATGGTAATCACAACATCATCGTACTTGGTATTTCCTGAAATAATGTAAGACTTCCTGTATGTAGAATCCTTATCCTTGTCAGGGCTGGTTATCTCAAGAATAACCTGTCCATCATTAACCGCTGTCCCTTCGGTCAGCAAACCATCAAACAAATCCCTGAACCCGGAGTTCGAATTGCCGGCGGAACTATCAGTACCGATGGCCCCGTCGCTGGTTGTGCTTCCATCACCGGTAATACCGCTTCCGCTGGTATTATTATTTTCATAATCAATGCCGCTTCCGCTGGTTGAAGCTTTTCCGCTATCGCTGCCACTCGTAATCGCGCCTGCGGTCAAACCTCCGCTATTTATAGCGGCCTGCGTAGTACCGTCCATCCCTTCCGTATTACCTGCGAAGGCCGGAACAGAAGAAACAGTCAATATAATCAAAAATAATAGAATCGAAAAAAATTTCTTCCCCATACTCATTTTCATACAAACCCCTCGGAACAAAACTGCTTTCCTCTTCGTCAATATAATCTGCCAACAAAACCATATTTTTATGATTACATTATACAGAAAATATGTTACAAAATCATTACATGGCATTTAAATATAAATTACATAAAAAAGCCCGTAAAGTGTCCATTTTTCAAAGCCTTTTTGCTTTTATGGAAGCGCGCTGACGAAATACTTTCGGGACAAATAAGCGCCGGTTTTGAGCTTCAATAATTCACTGCCGGTGCTCCAAAGATTTACTATTTGTTTACTTTTATGAATAATTTATGTTTTATAATTTATTGCAGATACGGGCAAATAAATGTATAATTTGAGCATTGTCAGGTATCAGGGAAGGGAAGGTCTGAAGTAGTTATGTATAAGGGGTTGAGGCTGCCAATCCTTCGCAAGAGCGAAGGGCGGTATTATACTACAAGAAAACGCCGTAATGTGCTTTTTGGCTTGTTATTCATATTGCCATCCTTTGCCGGTTGTGCTGTTTTTGTTCTCATTCCATTTGTTGACGTTATTCGACGTTCATTTACACTGGGTTTTACCGGTGAGTTCGTCTGGTTTTACAACTATATAGACATTTTCCAAAACAGTGCATTCCAGTTGGCAACCGTCAATACGCTTCGTTTTGTAGGTATTTGTGTACCGTTACTGCTCCTGATATCCCTTGTGCTTGCACTTTTATTAAACCAAAAAGTAATGGGACGGGGAATGCTTCGGGCTGTCTTTTTAGTGCCATTGGCTATTCCGGTAGCATCCGTTGCGCTCCTGTGGCAGATATTGTTCCATCAAAATGGATTGATGGGCAACCTAATGGTGCTGCTGGGAAAGGAACGTATCGATTGGATGCGGACAGATTGGGCACTGTTATGCCTGATTATAAGCTATCTCTGGAAGAATGTCGGCTATAACGTCGTTCTTTTCCTTGCAGGCCTGAGTAACATTTCGGTTGCACAGTACGAGGCGGCGCGCATAGACGGCGCAAATTCATTCCGGGTATTCCGCAGTGTTACATTACCGGGCCTGAAACCTACCCTTTTTACCGTGACGGTGTTGTCGTTACTCAATTCCTTCAAGGTGTTTCGGGAGGCTTACCTTGTGGCAGGCGATTATCCTACGCAGAACATTTATCTTTTACAGCACACACTTAACAACTGGTTTACGCAATTACAATTAGAAAGGTTGTGTGCGGCTGCTACAGTGATTGCCATTGTCATTATCGCGCTGGTTGCGCTGCTCCGCAGAAGCTGGCGAACAGACAATGATGAATCATAAGGTGTATAATGAAGTGCTGAATCATGATGGAAATAATATGGACAGAGATGTCAAATAAGTATTGGAAGGCAAATAGATGAAACTGAAGTTGATTGTACGCACAGTGGTACTCTGGCTCTTGGCAGCGATAGTATTGATGCCTTTGATCATGACGCTGAGCGGATCACTGATGGGCAAGACCGAATTGATTGATAATATAGGACCGGTTCTGGCTGACGGTAAGGGCAGCGTGGGAATGCCGCTTTTCCCGGGCAAGCCGACATTGAAGCAGTATCTCCAGTTATTGCTGGATACACCGAAGTTCCTCGACATGTTCTGGAACTCGGTTCTGCTGGTGGTGCCTATTCTCATTGGTCAGGTTCTGGCAGGTACGCTGGCGGCATGGGGATTTGCCCGCTATCGTTTCCCGTTCAAGGAAGGGCTGTTTATGCTCTATATTGCATTGATGATGATGCCCTTCCAGGTAACGCTTGTGCCAACAAATCTGGTGCTGGATGCGCTGCATCTGCTGGACTCCCGCTGGGCATTGATTCTTCCTGCTGTATTCAATACCATAGCCGTATTCTTACTGCGGCAATTCTTCGAGTCCGTACCTCGGGCTATGAGTGAAGCAGCTGAGATGGATGGTGCGGGAGAGTGGAAGGTTTTCTGGAAGGTTGCTCTGCCTATTGCTGTGCCGGGTATTGTATCTCTGGTAGTTCTCCAGTTTTTTGAGAATTGGAACCTGGTTGAGCCTGGGTTGATTTTCCTTCGGGATAAGCAAAAATGGCCGCTATCACTATACCTGACAACCATTGGACAATCCAATGTCGATGTAGCGATGGCATCCTCCATTATAACAATAATCCCTGCAATATTGATTTTTCTCTACGGGGAGACATACCTGCTGCAGGGAATCCGGGTATCCGGCTTGAAAGAGTAGGCAAAAGGAGTGGGATGAATGAAAGACCTTAACATGGAAAGAGAAACAAAGCCAAGAAAAAAGGCGGCAAAAGCATTGGCAGGATTTATGGCAGTTATGGTGGTTTTGACGATAAGCTCCCGCATGCTGGAGAATTTTTCAATGGCCGAAGTTACAATCACCCGTGCAACCAGTGGTTCGCTGGAACGTGTGCTGGAGACGAACGGTACCGTTAAAATATTCAATGATGAACCGATAAAGGCAGAGGATGCATTAACCGTGCAGACAGTTCATGTAAGCAATGGCGATACCGTAAAGGCAGGTACACCGCTGCTGACTGTTGATATTGATTCATTGGAAGAAAAGCTGAAACAGGCACAAATGGATCTTAAGAAAAAAGAATTGGCCATAGAGAGCTCCAAGATTGCAACGGACAGCACAACTCCGGAGGAGCTGCTGGCCAACGCGCTTCGCACTCGCGAGGAGGTCAGCGAGAAGGTAGCCGAGAATGAGATCAATGCCAACCAGGCCCTGGCGGAAGCGGAGGAGCTGGCGGCAAAAAATAAAAAGCTGCTGGAGCAAGCGGTTACAAAGGCCCTAGAGGTGGCTGAGGAGGCACTGGCAGTAGCAAAGGATAAGCGTGAGGAAACCGTACGTACCTCACAAAAAGCATATACCGACGCTCAAAAAAAATACAGTGAGATGATTGATAAAGAAAAAGGGATCTGGGCTACGAAAAAGGTAGAAACATATTACGCCTATATAAAAAGTGAAATCGCGCTGGCCGACGCCATTGAAGCCTGGGAGAATCGATCGGGTGGTGGCAGCGGGTATAAAGAACAAGAGTTGAATGAGAATTTGGAAAAGGCATACAGAGAGCGGGACAAGGCGCTGAAGTACTATGATGAGGTGCAGAAGGAAGCCGCACAGGATATTCTTGACCAGATCGAAAGTGCGCAGCTTGATGAAGTAAACAAGAGGAAGGCATACGAAAAGGCCGTCAAGGATGGTAATACAGAGGTAAATACGGCGATGGTGCTCCTGAGCAATACCAAGCGGGCAAAGACCCTTTGGCAGGAGGGCGCCCTCGTCTCAAATGATGAGGAAAGACCTGCTGACCTCGTATCTGCGATAAAAAATGCAGAATCTGCTGACAAGGCCCTGGAGAAAGCGCAAAAGGATCGGGACAAGGTTCTCAAGGACAACATTACTACCATTGAAGAAGCGGATAAGGCACTTGAAAAAGCCCGCAAGGATGCTGCACGCCAGACAAAGACCGACAAGATTTC
>JAEZLF010000049.1 GCA_023435925.1 Bacillota bacterium | reverse complement strand
ATTGTACTTGTCACTGGCGTTGTTTAAAAACAATATCCATTGAAGCAACACGACTGCTTTCCACAGTTTTGGTTGAATCAATCAGGATGGGTGAAACCTTATAATACAGAGCAAGCTTTGAGGGCGTATTCAGAGAAGACCATAGCTTGCTTTTCTCTTCAAAGGGCAGATTGTTTGGCGTAATGGCAACCGGCGGAGCATTTTGGTCGTAATTGGTGATTGCTTCGGGCTGCAGAATGGGATAATCATACAAGACCTGCATGGCTCGTCCCAGAATTCTCTGCTCGTCGATGGATTTGGAGGAAATATGCGCAGATGAATTTACGGTAAGGATATAGCTGAGTGTTAGCGCTATGGGCGGATTCCGTCTGATCCGGTCGGTGACATTGACCATGTTGACCTGGCGGTAGTCGCCGCTTTCCTGTATATCGTACAGATGAAGGCCTAAAAGGAAATCTCCTTTTTCTCCGGCAGGACACATCAATATGGTTTCTGCATTCGGAACAGGCTCTGGACACATGTTATCTCTTAAAAGCTTAATAATGGCATTTCCGATATCAGCGATAGCTGAATAGGATGACATGGTATCAACTCCTTCTGCCGTTGTTGACCGGCACATAATTACTGATTCATGGCTTTTTCCACAATGCTGTCAATACTTGAGGGGTAAATCAACAAATCACCGCTGGTATCCAAAAGAAGATAGGAATACCCCATTCGTACGGTGATATACTTTGTAGGCACATATACCCTGTTACCCGATACCAATGCATGACCGCCCATTTCTTCCGACAGGCCCTCATTGTCGATGGTACGGCTTGATGCATTGGTGAATTTCACGAAAATCCTGCCTTTTGTCAGGAAAGCCTCATCGTTTTCTGTTCTCCAGACCATTCTCATACCGGAGGCATCTGCGAAAGCCCTCAGATTTACATTACTTGAGTTAACCTTTGTAATGTGATCCGATATGAATATTTTTTGATTTAACCCTCTCAATGCTGCGGCAGTTTCTGACTGAAGCTCTTCAATGGCATAGCGGATGCGATGATATTCCGGATTGCTCAGGAATACTTCCAGAATTTTTATTTTTATAATGAGCCCGTACTGGGAGCTTTCGTCTGCGCCGAGAGATGCAAGCAGTTCCTGAAGCATGGCGTTCAGCATATTTTGTAATGCAGTATCGTCGGCATCCGAATAGTTTCCATCCAATAGTCCTGCGGTGTTATTAACGGCGTCAGACAGCAGGCTGCTCAGCAAATTATTAATTTCTTGAAGCTGTGAGGCATCCTTGATTTTGGACTGGTCCAGCGCATTATCCAGTTTACTTTTCACACTGGGAAGTATTTTTGCCAAAGACACTTTAGCAGCGCTGTCCGGAGGCGTGTTCTCATACATGCCTGCGATTTCATTTGCAAGGGAAAGTGCCTGTTGATAATCTCCGCTATTAAGACTGTCGGTCAGCTGCTTGTATAAATCGTCCAATATGGAAGCATTGGCGGAGCTCATTGCATCGGTAAGGCTGCTTTGAGCGCCGAGGGAGGCGTCAATGGCCGCCAGCTGATCCAGAAGATCGCCTGTAAGCGCCGAATTTCCGTCTGCCATTGCTGCAGACAGCTGTTCCTGCAATTCAGCCTTCTTCTCCAGCAATTTTGCCTTTTCAAGTGAAGCGTTTTTATTAATTGCGTCCTTCTGTGCCAGCAGGCTGTCGATCTCATCCTTCAGCGATTTTGCCAAATTCATATTGCCTTCATCCAGAGCTGTCAGGTATTCGTCCGTCAGCTCCTTAATCGAGGCGTCAATGTTATTCAGCGTATCGGACAGGGGGTTGCGGGTTGATTCACCCTGGATAGCAGCCAACTCAGCATTTAAAGCATCGATTAATTTTTTAAGAGTATCAGAAGTATCTGTTTTTAAGCTTCCTGCCGGTATTTTTGTCAAGCCGGCGACACATTTATCCCGTACTTGCTTAATGATAGCAGTAAGCTCATCCGAATTCCCTTTCCGCAGTTTGATGTATCCAATCATGGCCAGAATGTCATCGGCCTGACTCGTAAGCTCAGCTAGATATTCCTTTTTCTTATTGTCAATGAGCTGGGCCGTATCGCCTCTTTTGACAGCCTGAGAATAAGCAGAGGGAATTGTTGAGCTGTTTTTGACCAGACTGTCGGTTTCACTGATTACCAACGGGTCGAGTATGGAAAGCTCATGCTTCGTATCAATGACTTTTCCTGCCAGTATGTTATTGATAGACACGATGAATGCCAGCTTGATGTCGGCTGTTTTGTAATCCATTCCTGAAGAGGCGCTGACAAGCTCCGTTTCATATCTGCTTTTTTCCCTTTCCAGAGCGGAGGAAGCAGGTGCTGTACTCAACTCATTCTCCAGCTCGGAAATCTTTTTACTAACCGCATCAATACAGGTCGAGTAAGCGGACGACAAATCAGTATAGGCCGCTTTAATCACTTTTTCCTCATCGTCATCCTTCTCGGTTATTACCTTCTCAGCGTAGATGGATTCCTTGTTCAACCTTTCCAGAGCTTCATTATATACCACCAAAAGCTTTTTCGTATTCAGTCCGCCCTTCAGGTCTACTACGAGGCTGACTTGATCCTCAGGCGCCTTTTTATTGCGTAAATAGTTGATGTACCCTTCCATGGCATCCATTTGTTTTTCTATGCTGTCATATTCCGCGGAGGTGAGGGGCACATCGATAATGCCGGATATGGATCTCAGCTTATTGGTATTATCGTCATTCTTTTCTCCTTCAGTCAAAAGCTCTTTTCTGGTTTTCAATTCTACAAGCTCTGAAAGAAGGGAAAGATTCCTGCCATCCTCAATTTTATGGATATCTACGATTTTACCTGTAGAAAGCTCCACGGTTGTGCCATCTCCGCGAGTCCAATGAGTCAGTGTCAGCCCGTCAATAAGAGAGTTCTCAACAGGTTTTCCTGCCGTACTGATATCGATCAGGCCGGATGCGCTGGTGATGTCAAACCAGGTACCACCGGCAAATTCCGACCGGTAATAGACGTTGTTCTGTGAGGCATCCTCCGCGCTTGCTTGTGCTATGGTCAGAAGCTCATTATTAAGGCCTTTGATATGTATCAGATGGGACCCTATGATCAATGTTCCTGTAGGTACATCCTTTGCTGCAGGCCGTGCCTCAGAGGCTGCAAGAAGCTGCAGCGGAACAGCCGTCAGGATAATTAGCACAGAAAGGAGGATACACAGATTTCTTATTTTTTGTTTTGTCATTCAAAACACCTCATTCATCGCCGGGTTATTTACTTCTATGCCGGATTATTTACTTCCATCGCCGGATTATTTACTTCAGGACAATAGTCTGTTTACTTCCCGTATTCAACTGTACCTCGCCCAGTGGCTGCTGCTTGCTGTCATAAACAGTTACTTTAAGCTTATCCAGCGAAGCAAAGGTCACTGACAGATGAACCAGGCGGTTTCCGGCCGGGGTCAGATTATCACCGATTATTGCTCCATCCGCAGTTTCAATAGTATAGTACTTGATTTCGGAATCTTGCTTCAATATCATCTCGAAGGAGGATGTGAATGCACTATCTGCTGTAAGCCTCCATTCTCCCACAATTGTTCCCGGACCCATTCCGGGCTGGCCTTCTGAGGCAACCGCTACCGGCTCAAGATCCCCCTGATATTCAGAGGCGTCAATCTCGCATGTATAAGCGAGCCTGTCGCTGTCATACAGCTTTATTGTTAATTCGGTGGATTCCTGATAGAGAAGAGGCATATGGGTGACTTCCTTGTCAATGGCGGTCTTCTCTCCAATTCTGGATCCATCCTCTGCATAAATTTCGAAATGAGTAGCTTTTATTCCGCTTTCTTCGGGAATCGATATGCCAAAAGAAAATTTATAGTCTTCTACAAGCGTCGACAAATACCACTTCGGCTTTGACGTACTATCCGAATCCACGAGGAAGGACCTGCCGGATTCGTATTCACCCTGATCCAGCGATACGCTTGACTTGAGATTCGCAACAGCACCGCAGGTGGTCAGGTCGAAGCTGGAAAGCATCTTGTTATAGGCAGCAAGAGACGAAAAGGAGGATGCTTCCGCTGTTAAAACATCCTTTCTGGCGCTTTCCACTTCCATAAAGGATGCACGGCCCAGCATATTGGACTTCTTAATCCGTTCATAATCTGCCTTAGTCTTTTCCAGGTCTGCTGTCGTTTGTTCATAGGAGGTCCACATTTCCTGCATGGTGTTAAAGGAATCCTCAATGCTGTTTCTCAAATCTTCTCTTGCCGCTGCCTCCGCCTTGACCGCTGCATCCTTTTCCATCAGTGAAATGAAAAGAGCATACTTCTGATCCTCAAAATAGCGGATGCCGCTTAATTCACTTCTCAGCCATTCCTTTGGTATCTTGATGGTGATAAACAGGATACGGAACTTAAAATAGCCGGTATAGGGTTTTTCGATATTATCCAGCGCCTTGTTGTATTTATTAATAAAGGTGGTATAATCGATTTTGCTGTTTTTTGCCAGTTCCGATTCAATAATGCTGACGGCAGAGCCCCAACGGCTGTTGTAAATGCCCCGGAGGGTTTGAACCTCGGTCTCGGCGAGCTTACGATCCAACTCGGCCTGATACACATTATAATCCTTGGAAAGCGCATATTCCGTAATTTGTTTCAATTGGCTGCGTTTGAGCTTCAATTCAGAAAAATCCCGGACAAAGCTGTAACCCTGGTTGACATCAACTCCCATAGCCTGGGAAAGCTTCTTCTTGGCAGCCTCAAAACGAACCAAATTACTGCTGAGCTCTTTTTCAAGCTTTTCCGTATTTTTCTGAACCGACTCTACATCAGCTTTATCAGCTATGCCCAGTATCAAGTCCTTGTTGAGGCGTTGGAATGTATTCTTCTCAGCGACAATTTGCTTCTCCAGTGAACGGCAGGCTTCATCAAGCTCCAAAACGTTATAGAACGCCGTTTCTGTCTTGCTGACGGTCTTTAGCCGCTCATTGTCAAGCTTGCGCTGCAGGCCCTTGATATCCGATTGTATCCCCGGAACCTTCATAACCAGCTCAATCTCTTTCGGAAGTGCATGCTTAGATGGGAACTCGATATTGAACAGGAGAGAAAATTTTATGGTGCTTTCTTTTTTCCGTATATCCCGGATACCATCAATAGCTTGTTTTAACTCAATTTTCTTGAGGACAATATCATTCTTGACCTTCTCTATGTCATAGCTGTTTTTTACAGCCAGCGAAACAGCGTCTGAAAGGGTGACCGTACGGGAATAAGCTCCATATACAGGTGAAGGCAGGTGCATTGCTGTACAACAGATCAGCATCAGTGATATTATTCGTATGAATCTGCTGCGCATTCGTACTCACTCCTTTACCAGTTCGTAAAATAATAATCCACCTTCATTATTTTTGAAGAAAATATTGATAATGGTACCGCTGTAATCATAACTCACCATATAGATTTCCGGTGAATAGCTATCTGAATCAGAAATGAAAAGACCCATATCAGACGGGATAAAAGCATGAATTTCGTCTGCTTTACTGATGATACCCCGACCTGTAAGAGAATGAAGTGCAGTCATGTCCTTTAGCGTCGGGAAGGTCAGGCCTGAGTATAGAGGCTCTCCCAGAACAGTTGCAAGATCCTTTGGACTTTCAAGCCCCTGAAGGCCATGGGGCAGTTTACCGTCAAAAACCGTTACGGAGGCGATAACAGGCTGCGCATCAGGTTCATCCAAAGCAGTCTCAAGACCGAAGGTAGCAGAAAGGCCCTTGTAAAACAGACAAGCTTCAGCACCCGTACTATACAGTGCAGCTTCAGAGGAAGTATGTTTGTGCAGTTCATCCGGTGATGAACCCAGAAAGACTGCAAAATCAATGCATCCCTGCAGAAAAGAACCTTCAAACAGCGTACTGCCGTTCTCACTGTATAAAGTACCATAACCATTCATGAGTCCGTTTTTGAATTCACCCTTGTACGCAGCACGGGATGTAAGAGGATTGTATAAAATGCCCTGGCCGTCATATTTGTCAAAAGCAAACACACCTTCATACAAAAGAGCACCGCTTCCATCGATGCTGAATAATTGTCCCTTACCGTGCTTCATATTATCGGCAAATGCGCCGGAATAAAGAACAGAGCGATCCGGCTGATAAAGGACTCCCTCACCGAAATACGCATTATCCTTAAATCCACCTTCATAGACAAGCTGTCCTGTCAAATCGTACAGCTTACCGGTTCCGGTACAGACGCCCTTGTCAATGTCACCTTCATAAACAAGCTTTTTATCGTCAGTAAGTATTTTTGCCCGACCGGAATATTCCGACACGGCAGGATCCCGATACACAAATTCAGCTGCTAAAGCCACTTCCTCGGACACGGGTACAGCCTTTGATTTATTAATCAGCTCAAAATAGATAATCGGAGCAATACAGATCAGAACTGCAATGATGATCAGCAGCTTTTTAAATATTAGCAGCCCGCCAACTTTGAAATAGTCGGAATAGCTTTTCGGACGTGCGGACAGAAGCTCTTTCAGAGTGGTAGATAGATTCTTAAAGATCTTCGAAAAAAAGGTCTGAACATTTGTCAGCTTCTTAAACTGGTATATGATATTGTTAAAGGGCCGGATGGCTGTTCTTTTGGCCTGACCGGCAGCTAATTTCAACAAATCGCTCTGCTTGCCCAAATAGTCCCCACCCTTCTTTATAGTTTGGCAATCGCCAATTCCTGTTCGGAGTCAATGCTCTTTAGAAAATTGTCACATCTGAAAAGATACCATCTTGTTGTTTCATCCTCAGGGTTTTCTTTCAGTATGGTAGCGAAAGTATTTCTTGCTGCATAAAAATCACTGTTCATGTAATAGTCCAGAGCCTTCTTGAAGGTGGGGAGTGTCTGTTCCTTCGCTTTAAGGATATCATGCCCATCACCATCAAAAAATTCGTACAAATCAATACTGTTTCCGGTATTTTCTATAAAAAGGTAACCGATATATCGGTAGTGGTAGTCATCCACATCCGGTATACAAGTGAAAGCTGTTCCGGTAACAATCAGGGGGCATTTCAGCTTCTCGGAGATGTCCTCCAGATGCTGTATGATATCGGAATTTTCAGCAACCATTGTTGGGAAAAACCTATTTTGTTCACCTATAATACCGAAGACCACAGGAGATTTATGAATGACAAATCCTGTCTTTTTTCTTTTCACAGTAATAGCCCTGTCTTTGGCAAATTCCTCTCTGATTCCGATGACAGAAAGGAGGGCATCTTCGGCATCGGATTCATATAAAGCCGTAATACGGTTGATATTGTATGAATGGATGATACCAGAATGCCTGCTGACCTCTCTGCTCACAATACTGAAGGTCGAATCAGTCTGTGCCAGCAGTTGTCTGGAATCCATGCCTTTAGAGATTTCTTTGAAGCCTCTCAGGGAGGATGTCATAATGGTCATATCCTTAATAATCTGGTCCCCAAGCCGCACATCCAATATAGAGCCTTTGTTGAGCATGGAAAAGGTTTCCTGGGGGACAAAACGGTAATACGCTTCATTCAGCATCGTAAGCTTGTCGAACTGGGCCTTGAGATCCAGAGACATCTTGTTAAAGGCACGGCCGATATCAGCAAACTCATCGTTTGTATTGCTGGAGGTCTGAATACCATAATTGCCGTTGTATACGGAAATGACAGCTTCTTTCAATCTCTTCAGCGGTCTGAGTGAAAGCTTGAAGGAGATCAGAAAGGCGAAAAAGACAACTAGAGTGACAAAGCCTCCCGCCATCAGTAGAATATTCCTCAGGTAAAGCTTTGTTGCGGTGAGATCCTTGGAATTAATACCGGTTTCCAGCATACCGACAATGTTGTTGGCATCATCATATACCGGGTGTATGGCGACGGTCCAGGTTCCCTGATAATCGGAAATTGTTCCGGTCTCAATTCTGTTGGCGGAATAGGCCGTGTTGTACAATTTGATGGAGTCAGAGGGATAAATACTGTCTAAGGGCATATAGCAAGGCATATCTGCCGATACGGCCGTATAAAAGTTCCCATTTTCCACTTTGGTCAAAATGCAATATACCGGAAAGTTTATGGAAGTATCGGAAACAATGCCGCTGATATCGGAAGCCTTTGTGATGGATTCAAGCAGCATTGCATGTTCGGGCAGCACTGCATCATCCGGTGAGCTAATCTTCTGCAAAAGGGAGACATCAATATTCTGAACAACATAATCGCTTGTATTATACACAAGGGCCAGACGTTCACGGGAAATGGAGGTGTCAAATATCGCAATAGCGATATAGGAGAACACCAGCATGCCGGCGGCGGTGATTGGAAGCACTGTAGTAGCAAGCTTAATCAATACCGGAGGTCTCTTGATGAACATCCATCTGTAGTAGACGCCGACAGCCAAAATCAGAAGGCAGCCAATCAGAACATAATAGAATATGTTAAGAGATTGTGACAACGCCACTTGAGGCGTATATTTCAGATCCGATAAAACAACCTGCTGACCGGAGTGGAGAATGACAGGTAAAAGGCTTCCGGTTTTTTCATCGGTTACGAAAAAAGCTTTATTATTATCATTAAATACGGAAAGAGCTGCGATGCTCTTCTGGTCATAGCTGCTTCCGGGCAGGATAGGCGCGGAGGACTCCAGGGAATTCAGAATATCGCCGGAAGCGGCATCCATTGTTATGAAGGTTTTCGTGTAAACCTCCATAAAATGTAGTCTTCCGTTGGAGTCAACATAGAGTGATACGGGAAAGCTGCGGTCGCTGGATTCCATTTTCGGGAACAGCGAAACAGAGGTGCCGTCACCGGACACTTTATATATTCTGCCATCCATTGTCAGGATCAGCAGTATATCCTTGCTGATGGCTGTTTTGTATACTAATATGCCTTCTGGAAGTGCGTAATTCTGCAACTTTACCGGTTTGTCAGAGCCTGTTGGCAGCAGATACAAACCTGCTGAGCTGTAATCTTCTGAACGGGTACTGAAATATACTCCTTCCGGCGCAGAGGATACATAATCGATGAATTCAGGATTTTCGCCGGATATTTCGATTTCATAAAGAGTTTCAAGCTTATTTCCACGACTCACATCCGAATAGACAATACGGTTTTTTATAAATGCATTGGTGTTGTTGTCAAGTATATTACATACAGAGTAGGCTCTGTCGTTATTGCTGCCAATATAGAGCCCTGTGTAGACAGATGTGGTATCTACCGTAGTGACATCCGAGGTATAGTAATAGTCGATGGTGCTGTCACTGTTTAATCGCATGATAGTATAGCGGTCTTCCGTACTGTAATCCAGAAACAATCTTCCGTTTCCGTCAACAGCAAGATTGCCGGAAAATTGCGAAAGATCCGGCGGCGATTGATATGTATATACAAGCGATGCCACAAAGCTTAAAGCGGCTATGATGGCGATGACTATTATCAGGCGAAACCTCTTCATTATTCATTCCCCCTGCTGTATTGTACCGGCATTACCGTCCTGTGAAATGCTGCCGTTTTCATTTAGAATCACTGTACCAATTTTATAAAGACCCTTGTATTCAGTTACTGCATTATCACCGGATGCAGCAGGGACAGACCTTGTGCGTATTTCGTTCACCGTATAATAAATGGATGCGACCAGCATCAGCACGAACAGTGATACCTTCAGGATGCTTTTTATCTTCTCTCTGCGGCTTAATATACTTTTCCTGGCCCGATCCATCATTGAAACATCTGCATCCAGTTTGTCAGGCATGTCTCTGAGTGTCATATATATGGATGCAAAGCTGTTGAATGCCCGGCGTGAAAGCTTTCGCTTCAGAAGCACAAGTTCCTTCGGATGTGTGTGAAGTCCATCGGAAAGCATTCTATACACCAACGAAGCTGCTTTAACGACAACATCCTCATTGCTGATGTTTTGAGGAAGGGACTTCAGATCCATGAAGTAATTAAAATAAATCCGTCCGTCAGAGGTTAGGTTGATGTTTTCATCTTCCAGCATAAAGTAGATCAATTCATCGGGAAGATTGAAGGACATCAGCTCCGAAAGCAGGTTTCTGGCTGTCTGGATCCGGTCTGCGAAGCTTTTCCAATATAATGTCTTATAATAAAACAGTCTGTTCTCATGGTTGTAGTCAAACAGCAGAATCAGATTCGATTCACTGGCAGCAGCGCCATGAAAACCCCCTGACCAGGATTCAATACCATCACATGAAAAAATCTCCAGAAACCGGCTGCGTAAAGCTTTATCCTTTACCACTATGAGAGTATAAAGCTTATTGTCGTTTCCGGATAGGCTTTTGCATACCAGCACATCGTTGACATCCGATTCGCTGACCGTTCTGACAACTTCATACTGTTTGTTGGAAGCCTGTATCATCAGGAAACCCCTTTCTCCTTCACTACTACAAATGCAGATGCCTTAAGCAAAGGATTAGCAAGATTCTCCACACAGATTTCATATACACCGGCCTTGTTGGGAGCGGTATATTCGCCATTGGCCTCCACCGTTCCGCCATTTTCGTCGGCAACCCACCATTTACATGGACTTTCATCCATATTGTAGAAAATGACTTTAAGATATGCCTTTTCGCGTGGTGCAATGGTAATTGTATCCGGTTTAATAAAGATACATTTATCATCTCTGCCGGCAGCGGGAGCGGCTCCGAAGGAAACATCCCTGTAAGCATACCAGCGGACATTGACGCTGAGCAGATTGGTGGTTTCGTATAGCTTCACTCCCACGACGAAGGTTCCCCTGTCGTGATAGGTTATGGCTCCAAGGGAATGAGCCGGAATTGCCGGTTCATATTCCGAGCCGTCAAAAACGTCCGGACTTCCGAAAACGGTATAGCTGCCGCGAACGGAATCCAGAGGATTATCTTTCGACTGCAAACCAAGTCGTATGCTGACATTTCCTTTACCAAGGCCATGCATAATCTCTTCGGAATAAAACTTCTGCTTTGGACGCGGATTAAGTCCGAGTGGAATTTCAACCACGCCGGATGCGAAGATTTCAACCGGATTGTTTGCTGGATCAGGTTGCTTTTCCGGTTTGCTTTGAGCTTCCGGATCTACAGTAGCTTTCATAGTATTCGGAAGGGTTTTCTTTTGGAGGTAGCCCTCCAGCTTATCACTCAGTAAGGATAGCTGCGGATTGTAGCAATACTGATCAAAGGGCATTTCCTTTACCGACTCAATCAGATAGGAGGTGTTTGAACGGAATATGTTTATTTTTGCCAAATAAACAGGCTTTTCCGATCCACTTGAGGCCGGAGCATCCATAGCGATTGAGAAATACTCTTTTTCCAACATGCTGAGAAAATCCAGATCTGTGACACGCACGTCAAAAGTAATATCCCTTTCCATGGATTGCTTCTTCCCGGCAACTGAAAGAGAAAAGGTACCACGCGGTATGCTTACTGCAGCTGTCGTCGGCATATAATCCGGTGGTGCCAGCTCATACTGTAAAACGAAGGGATTTGAACCGCCGGCCATGGAGTCTTCATATTTCACATGTATTTGATTGCCTCCGTCTGAAGCTGCAAAGTATGGCGTTTCCATGATATAATCAAATGAAACAGACACATCCGGAATGTGCTTGATTACCTCAACAACCACTTTAAAATGATGTGACAATGGTATAACAACAGGCAGACTCTGTTTGATGGTAACATTTTTATCCGAATAGATGGTTTCGGTTCGGATCAGGGTGTCAAAAAGGGTTTGAGGAGTCTGGACATTATCATCGTCCACGATATAAAGCCGATAGCCTTCCTTGGTTCTGTTATATTCTGAACTGCTGTTTGACAGATCAGAGGCTCCCGCAACAGAATAGACAGGATCGGTTGCAGATTCAAGATAATCAATGGCAAGATAGAGTGTGTCCGATTGTGTTTTATCAAACCCTTCTATGCCTGAAAGCTTTCTGATGGTGGATTCGTGTACGACAATCTCTCTGCCGGTGCTGTCAAATGCCGCACCTGCTTCGATCATAACAGAACTATCATCAATACTATAGGTGTTCAGACCACAGATTACTCCACTGCCGAACAGGTACTTATTGAGAAACCTTCTTTTATCATTAAAATACCGTTGTTCCGATTCAAAATCTGCGACAGTAAGGAGTTTACCGTAAAAAAATCTGTTTCTTTCAAAAGGGTAACTGAAAAGATTCTTCATACTCTTATCCCTTTCAACACACTTTGTAATATTTTTACATACATCGACATTTATTATATTATAGTTCAATGAAGTTTTTTCATAAACATATTAAGGACAAGCAGCATTTCGAACAGGATAAAAAGCATAAAAATGGTGACGGAATGTGAATTATTTATGAATGCGCAATAGGGTGCTAAATGTCGTTAAAATCAAGTTCTTGTCAAAATATGTATTGCAGCGACATATCCGCTGTGATAGAATTATTATGTTAATTAAAAATCTATTCTACAGTGAATATATGTAAGCTTTTCAATTATAGGAGATATAAATTTGTTGAGATTTGTGTTGGTTGATGACGAAGCTTTATCGATTGATAATCTGCAGCACGCCCTTGAGAAGTATGACGACATTAAGATAGCAGGGACTTTTACACGACCGGATAATTGTCTCAATAACATTGCCAAACTAAAGCCCCATGTGCTAATTTCGGATATTTCCATGCCGGATATGGATGGCATTGAATTTGCACAAAAGGTTTCAGAATTACTCCCGAACATTATTATCGTTTTTTTAACTGCATACGACACATTTGCTTTACGATCATTTGAAGTAGGAGTGTTTGATTACATACTGAAACCCTTTAGTGATGAGCGGATTGACAAGCTGGTCCGCAGGATTTTTGCCCGATATGAGTCCATGTCCTCTCAGGGCAGGGAAACACCAGACGTCAAAAGTAACCAGCTTAAAAATTTTATAACGGTGAACAAGTCGGATTCCCTTCTTGTAGTGAACAAGTCAGAAATTATTTATTGTTATGCTTATAACAAGAAGACCTATGTCTATATCAAGGAAGGCTGCTACGAGTGTAAGTATACGCTAGAGTACCTGGAGAGCATGCTGGATCACAAGAATTTTTTCAGGTGTCATCGCAGCTATATTGTGAATGTCAGGTGCATACGGGAGATTGCTCCGATGTTTAACCAGACGTATACCATAAGGTTGAGGGATTCCCGGGCAGAAATCCCTGTCAGTAGGAATTATGCCATAAAAATGAAGGATTTTCTCGGTATTTAAATTGTATGGAGTTATTATGATATTGGAGATGGGTTTCACATGGATCATACCGAAAGTGTACAAATAAGCCGCACTGCAGACAATATTCAACAGGTTGAGGAAAACACCAGGCTGGAGGCATTTCAGTACCTTGCACATGACATGAAAGCCCCGTTGCATTCAATTCTTGGTTTTGCCGAAAACATCAAAAGAAGAATAAATGTCGGCATGGGCAGCTGTACAGTCTCCGAGGGGTTGGGGCTGGACGGTATTCTGAGGGATTTGGATATTATTACAAAGGAAGCCGAAAAGCTGTCCAATATGCTCAGCAGTGCTCTGGATTATTCAGGATTTTTAAACAGTGATATTTCCTTGAATAGAACACACTTTTCTGTAAATGAATTCATGAAGGAAATATTAGAATTCATTCATCTACTTATATGCAGAAAGGAAGTAATATGCACAATAGATATTCAAAAAGGAATGCCATTGATTTTTGCAGACAGGTTACGGCTTTCTCAAGTAATGAAAAACCTTGCAACAAATGCAGTGAAATTCACACAAAAGGGTAAGATTTCTATTAGTGTAGAATTTAATGAGGGCGTTTTTCATTTTTCAGTTGTTGATACCGGCTGTGGAATTCCAAGTGAAGAGAAGGAAATGGTGTTCCGCAAATTCTACAGAGTGCAAAGCAGAAATGGTCTGAATGGAAACGGAAGCGGAAGCGGAAACGGAAACGGCCTGGGACTGGCGATATGCAAGAGCATTATTGAGTTACATAATGGGAAGATATGGAACGAAAGTGCAATTCCTCAAGGTACCATATTTCACTTCACCATTCCGGGAGATAACGGGATGGATACATTACAGCGATAGGGGACATCATGGAAAAGATTTTGGTTGTTGATGATGAGATGTACAACAGAATACTGCTTGAAGAAATACTAACCGACATATCAGATGAGTATGAGATTATCTCTGCTGAATCAGGCGAAGCAGCATTAGAAGCTATCATGAATGAAAAGCCATCGCTTGTGTTTTTGGATTTGATATTGCCGGATATTGATGGAATGAAGGTGATAGAAAAGACACGTTCAAAAGATGAGGTCAGAGATACAAAATTCATTATAACAACTGGCTGTGCTCCCTGCGATCTGCTGCCCTCAGTTCAAAGCTGTACAGATGCAATTTTATATAAGCCCTTTCATCAAAAGAAAGTAGTGCAAATACTAAATATGTTTTCGAGGAGTAATTCTAATTGAGAGAGAAATTCAGCATAGATCTTCCGCGACATTTCATTTTCAATGCGTTAAACAGTGCCATTGCTTTGTGCAGGAACGACCCTGAGAAGGCATCGAAGCTCATTGTTGCACTGGCACAGTGTCTCAACTTTTCATCGGTTACTCAGCAGCGGGTTTTGCTGGATGAGGAGCTGGAGTTCATTGAATCCTATCTGTTTATCCAGTCTGTACGATTTATTCCAAGGTTGAGCTGCAGCTACAAGTACTCCGTATCGATAGGACCGAAACGGTATATTCAAAAATATGCGGCTTTCAATGTCATTGAAAAGGCCTTGCAGGATGCCATGGCTGCAAATCAGAACGCCATAAGCCTGGAATGGGGAATAAACAATCAGGAGAATTCAGAATTGTGGTTCAGCATCAATGGAAGCAATGCCTTTCATGTTCCGATTAAATTATTCGAGGAGGAATAGCCTACTCCTCCCCGTCATTATTCTACTTATTATTAGCTATTAACAATTGGTTATTCATTTATGCGTCAAGGCTTTTCGTTGAATCTGTTCTGCGTCTGAATTGGATTGTTGTAACAGAGAACAGGACAAGGAGCACCAAAACGGCCAATCCCAAAGAACCGATGCCCTTTGAAATACCCAGCACAATAACAGAACCATATACAATAGGTCCCAATATCTGTCCCAGGTTTTCTGCGAGACCGTAATAGCCAAGAGCCTTTCCTTCACCTAATTCTTTCACTGCAGGCAAGGAAGTGAACCAGGTGATTTTTGCTGTGATCCCGA
>JAEZLF010000289.1 GCA_023435925.1 Bacillota bacterium | reverse complement strand
GATTATGCGCAGAAACTGAAGCGTAATGGGGACATCGGACATATCGGATTTAGCTCCCACAAGCCGGATATTGCAGCCAGAGTTGTAAAGACGGGCATTGTGGAGGCCATGTTGTTTAGCATTAACTTAGCCTTCGACCTGTGTCCCCCTGACAAGTATACCCTTGACTCATTAGGTACCGGATGGAATAAGGATGAGTTTCGGGGCTTGGATCCGGAACGTGCTGCACTGTATACTCTTTGTGAACAACAAGGCGTTGGAATCAGTGTAATGAAAACATTGGGTGCGGGGAAACTCATTTCACCCGAGCATACACCTTTCTCAAAACCCATGAGCGTCAATCAGTGTATTCATTATGCACTAAGCCGTCCGGCTGTATTTAGCACCTTGCTTGGCAGTAAAACCGCCGATGAGGTGAAGGATGCAGTAGCTTATTTTGAAGCCAGTGACGCTGAAAAAGACTATACACCATTTTTAAATGAACTCAACAATGATTTTGTAGGGAACTGTGTTTACTGCAGTCACTGTCAACCCTGCCCCGTTGATATTGATATCGCAATGGTTAATAAATATTTGGACATAGCAAGGTTGGATAAGAATAATATTCCGCCGTCTATTCGTTCTCATTATAAAGGCCTGGGTAAACTGGGAAGCGATTGCATATCCTGTGGCAACTGCGAGAGCCGCTGTCCTTTTGGGGTAAAGATTATAGACAACATGGCCGAAGCTGCAGAATTGTTTGAATAATATGTTGAACAAAGTGCATGTTAAGCAAAGTGTATATCTGTTAAAAATGACATAGTGTGATATTAAGCGATTGCCTGCTTGACGATTATTTATACATAATGCACCACTATCATCAAATATGAAGAAGGGGATGGATTGATTACGGAAAATGAGCGGCTGTTGAGGCAAATTGAGTTTATTACGGAGATTGATAAATTAAAACAGATATTCCGACAGAATGTTATTATCGGAACAGACAGAAATGAGAATGATGCAGAGCATTCCTGGCATTTGGCAATCATGGCGATCATGCTGTCTGAGTATTCGCCGGAAAAAAACCTGGATGTTTTAAATGTCGTAAAAATGGTGCTGATTCATGACATTGTTGAAATTGATGCCGGAGACACCTTTTGTTATGACGAGAAGGGGTACGAGGATAAGGAAGAACGGGAACAAAAGGCTGCCGAAAGAATATTTCATTTGCTGCCCCCTGACCAGGCGAAGGAGCTATGGGACTTATGGCGTGAATTTGAGGAGTTGAATACACCGGAATCGCTTTTTGCAGCTTGCCTGGACAGATTTCAGCCGTTGCTTCTGAACCGGAATACCGGCGGGCATACATGGCAAAAGCCAGGGGTAAACAGTGAAAAGGTCTTAAAAAGGAATGCCCTGTTGGAAAAAAATGCGCCGGCCCTTTGGGAGTATGTGAAGACGGCTGTTGAAGATTCAATTGATAAAGGATTTTTGAGGCGTTAATAGGCTGACGCCTTCCGCCAGGAGTAAGGAAAGAGTGAACTATGCGGTTATTTGTTGCAATTCTCTTCAATGATGAAGTGAAAAATGCTTTATTGAAATCAATCTCTGAATTAAAGAGGCAAACAGTCTCTGGGAATTTTACGCAGGAGGGAAATCTGCATTTAACGCTTGCCTTTATAGGTGAAACCAACCAAGTATCAGCTATAAGGCAAGCGATTGATTCTACTGCACCTGACAGCCTTTCCCTTTCTATCGGTGGTTTCGGAAGGTTCCGGCGCGGAGCCGGTGACGTTTATTGGGTGGGTATTGACAAGAATGCCAGTCTTTCGGGATTTGCCGACAGGCTGGCATCTTCTCTGCGCTCTGCCGGATTTGACATAGAAAACAGAGAGTATAAACCGCACATTACAATCGGGCGTGAAGTCGTTGCCAAAAGTAGTATTGAGCTTGCTATCCCACAAATCATAATGCCGGTGAATCGAATTTCACTTATGAAGTCGGAGCGGATACAGGGCAAACTGACTTATACCGAGATATACGGGAAGCCAATTTGATTACTCCTATGCAGAAACAGGACACGATATTGCTCATCAGCATGTACTTATAAACCGGGAGCAATTTGCGGTCAATATAGATAATAGCTCAGGATCAAAGTGGCTGCCGGAATCCGTCATGATCTGCAAAGCTTCATCTGCACAGAATGCTTTTCTGTATGGCCTGTCTGAGGTTAATGCATCAAATACATCACAGATACTTACGATCCTTGCAATAAGCGGAGTTTCATCTGAAACCAGGCCTAAAGGATATCCTGTCCCATCGAATTTTTCGTGATGAAGATGAGCGGATAGAAATATTTCTGTAGGAAAACCGTGCTTCAGTAGTATTTTGTAACCTTGTGTGGTATGATCCTTTATCTGGCTGAATTCACTTTTCGACAGGTTACTTTTTTTGTTCAGAATTGTTTTAGTGATCGTTGTTTTTCCAATATCGTGAAACAAGCCGGCATAAAAGACCATATTTTCGTTGATGTCACAATTGAGATATCTCAGGAATTTTACACACATATTGGCGACATTTAGTGAGTGCTTATAGGTCACAGTGTCAAACTCCAGTTTATTCTTTAAATATGTTACTTTTTTAAGAAAGTTCGCATTTGTCAGTATACTGTCACTTAATAGACTTGGCAATTCGGTAAATCTCCTTTGTTTTCCTGAAGCTATTTTTCTGTAGTATTTCCACATAAAAAAGCCACGGCCTATTGAAAAGCCATGGCTTTAAAACTCTTCCGGATATCACCCTGGCAGCCCGACGATAATAGATAGTTCCTTAGACTCGTGGCTTTGCGTCGCTACTTTTCAGTAGGTTTGCCTTTTTCAAATGTTTATTAACATAACAATTATAATGTTGATGTATATTTTTGTCAATATACTTTGTACAATTTATACTATCATAAACTAAATTAGTACAATTTGTAAAACCATAGGATGAAATGACAGAAAACAATTATAAAAACAAATACAAAATGTTGTAAAAATATGAGATGGCATATATATTGACCTTTTCATAAAATGGGTATACAATCGCATTTAAGATAGGAATAATAAAATGTTGATAAGATGATGTCCCCTTTGGTTTTTTTGCAGGATTCAATGGCGGGCACATCTTATTCATCGTTTTACGAGGAGAATGGAATGAAAATAATAATTATTGGCGATGGCAAGGTGGGGTACAGTCTCGCTGAAAACCTGTCAAAAGAAAACAATGATGTAACCATTATCGATAAAAACCCTGAGGCTTTGAAAAAGGCCAGTGAATATCTGGATGTCATGTGTATAAGGGGCAACGGTGTGAGTACCAAAATATTGCTTGAGGCGGGTGTCAAGGAAGCTGACCTGCTCATCGCTGCCACAACAAGTGATGAAATGAATATGGTATGCTGCCTTACAGGGAAAAAGCTTGGTGCACAGCATACGATTGCCAGAATCAGGGATCAGGAATATGCAAGTGAGTTATCTGTTTTAAAAGCGGATCTTGGACTTGATATGGTTATCAATCCGGAGCAGGCTGCGGCAACTGAGATTGCACAGCTTCTGAGTTTTCCGTCTGCTATTGATGTAGAGCCTTTTGCAAAGGGCCGGGTGGAGCTGGTAGAGATAAAAGTAACCGGTGATATGCCTGTTATTGGCATGCAATTGAAGGCTATTTCAAGTAAGATATCATCTTCTGTTTTGATTGGAGCAGTACTCAGGGATGAGAATGTCATCATACCGGATGGAGATTTCCAGATATGGGAAAATGATTCCATCTATATCCTTGGCAGACCCTCCAATGTTTTTAATTTCTGCAAAAAGCTCGGTTTATACACACCGAAAATCAGGAACGTAATGATTGTCGGAGGAGGAAGGATTGCATACTATCTTGCAAAGTATCTGGACGAGACCGGTATGAAGGCAAAGATTATTGAGATAGATTATAAAAAGTGTCTTGAACTGTCGGAGCTGCTGCCGAATACTTTAATCATTCACGGTGATGGCTCTGATGAAACCGTGCTGAACTCAGAAAATTTGAGCGATATGGATGCTTTTGTATCGCTAACGGGACGTGATGAGGAGAATTTGATGTCTGCGCTGCTGGCAAAGCAGTTTGGTGTCCCAAAGGTCATTGCAAAGATCAACCGGATCAATTATTCCAGTGTGATAAAAAACCTAGGAATTGACAGCATCATAAGTCCAAAGGTGATCACGGCAAATAACATCACCAGATATGTAAGGGGACTGAAAAATGCTATGGGGAATCCTGTGGAAGCGCTATATAAAATTGTTGACGATAAAGCAGAGGCATCTGAATTTACTGCCAGTCAGCATACAAAATTTATTAACATACCCCTCAGGGATGTAAAGCTGTTGAAAGGTGTACTGGTTGCTGCAATCGTAAGAAGGAGCGATATCATTATTCCTCACGGCAAGGATGCAATTAAGCCGGGAGACACGGTTATATTAATTTCAAAGGATAGGCAATTCTCGGATTTAAATGATATCATCGCTCCCGGAGGAATGCCGAATGAACTTTAGAATGATTTTCAAAAGCATTGGGGCGGTATTGTTTATTGAAGCTGCCTGTATGATACCGTCGCTGATGGTATCGTTGATATATGGGCAGCCGGACTCCAGTGCGTTTTTACTGACGATGCTGATATTACTGCTTGTAGGGTTCGTGCTGAGATGTATTAAGCCGGTCACTACGGATATCTATACTCGTGATGGTTTTGCCATCGTGTCTTTCGGGTGGATTTTTGTGTCTTTATTCGGTGCTTTGCCGTTTATTTTCAGTGGCGCTATCCCTTCCTTCATTGATGCGTTTTTTGAGTCTGTGTCAGGCTTTACAACGACGGGCTCATCCATATTAAATCAGGTTGAAAATCTGCCCAGAGGTATTCTTTTCTGGAGAAGCTTTACCCATTGGATAGGAGGTATGGGAGTTCTGGTTCTGACGCTTGCCATATTGCCATCTGCCAAAGCAACCGGCTTTCAGATTATGAAAGCGGAAAGCCCGGGCCCAAGTCCGGAAAAGCTGGTTCCCAAAATCGGCCAGACGGCGAAGATCCTTTACACTATTTATATTGTTATGACTGCTGCACAGGTATTTTTGCTGCTGATTGCAAAGATGCCGCTATACGACGCCTTAATCCATACCTTCGGAACTGCAGGTACAGGAGGATTTTCCAATAGAAACACCAGTGTGGGTGCATATGAGAATGTCTACATCGAGGTGATCATTACCGTATTTATGTTTCTGTTTGGTATCAATTTTACGCTTTACTATCAAAGCCTTAAGGGGAATCTCAGGTCAGTTTTAAGAGACGATGAATTCCGATTTTATCTGGGAACGGTATTAGCTTCTATTGTTCTGATTACACTGGACCTTTACGGACAGGCTTTTGAAACGGTCGGAGAATCTCTCAGGCACGCTTCATTTCAGGTAAGCACAATCATTACGACGACAGGATATTCAACGACAGACTTTAACCTGTGGCCAATGTTTAGTAAATCCATACTGGTATTGCTGATGTTTATCGGTGCCAGTGCCGGCTCGACTGGCGGCGGAATAAAGTGTATCCGCATCGTGGTGCTCCTAAAGATCATCAGACGGGAAATTTCAAAGGTAATCCATCCAAGATCGGTATACTCGGTCAAAATCGGCGGTAAAGCGGTAGATGAAGAAAGAATGTCAGGAATTTCGACTTATTTCTTTGTTTATATTACAATATTTGTTGTATCATTACTGGTGGTGTCATTGGATAATATGGATCCGGTCAGTACCTTTACATCTGTTGCAGCCACGATAGGCAATATTGGTCCGGGGCTTGAACTGGTAGGCCCGTACGGGAATTTTGCGGATTTTTCAGCACTTAGCAAAGCGGTATTTTCTTTTTGCATGATTGTTGGAAGGCTTGAAATATTCCCGGTATTGCTGCTCTTCGCACCGACATTCTGGAAGCGGGTCAATATATAAAGGTCAATATATGACGGTCATATCACAGCATCCTGTACCATATATTATACAATGCAATAATATAGAGGTATCGGGTGCTTTTTTTATGGTTGTCATAATACTGAGAAGAAAACTCTCTGTGACGGTAATAGCCATTGTATTGGTGATTTTGACCGGTTTCGGTCTTTACCGGTATGAAAAGGATACTTCATCCGTTTTTTGGACCTTGAACAGCCCACAAAATAGTATTGAGATCTTTGATATTGGCCGGGGAAGAGTCATAAAGACTGTGCCTCCAAATGGGAGATCACGGTCGGAAGCGAAAAAAATATTAAAAGGAATTACCGGACTGTATGTAAAGGCAAATCCACTGCCGGAAAAAGGCTTTATTATTAAAGTTCCTTTTCAGCCCGGCATTGAAGTAAAGAATCAATGGTTCTCCGAGTATGGACTGAATCCTGTTGAAAAAATGTTTATTGTTTTTCCTCATGATGCCGAACCGTTTATCTTAGTTTTGGATTACAAAGAAAGGCCCTATTTATTTACCTTTGAAGAAAAAACGGATATCCTTTTGGACATCCTTGAAATAGAACGCTCTTCCGGAAAGTAGAGCTTTATCAATCAACCAGCAGAGCTTTTTAAAATAAAACGTATGAAATTCTTATGTATGGATATATTAATAGTGTAAGAGGCGTAGCGGTTGATCAAAGACTTGTTCTATGTGAATGCCGTTGTGTTTCTTACTTTGAACGGAGACTACCCTTCGAGACTGGTGCTTGTTGGGTAGTCTCTGACATTTCACTCCATCATTTTCACAGAATACTCAGCAAATACCTCCGATTTCTCAAAAATAGTTGGTTTACATAATGCCGAAACCGGATCTGAATATGAACAGTTTCCCGTCTGGAACAATTCCTCCAAAGGTCATAAAATGGCGTTCTTCCCGAGATTGCTTATGAAAAATGCTAGGTACATAAACGTAAATTCTGATGCAGATTACCTACACCTGCATGGGACTCGTAATTCGTAAAAATAAGCCGTTCTAATTATTAACATTATCTGTAACTGCAATTATAATAAAAACACTCAGTGCAGTAGGAAATATCAGAAGAGGTTCATATGATTAAGCTTGACGAAAAAATTGATGAGGTCCTTCTCGAAGAAGGAGTCCTAAAAATCGACAAACTTAAGGAAGCCTGGAGCATCCAGAGAAAAACCGGACAAGCAATCGATGTTATTCTCAAAGAACAGAATTATGTTTCCGGCAGGGATATTTGTGCAGCAAAAGCCAGATTGATGGGCTTGGAATTTATTGATCTAAAGAAATTCGAGATGCAGGATTCTCATCCTGAAAACAAGATACCAAAAAGCCTTGCATTAAAGTATACTCTGCTGCCGGTGGATATCATAGATAATAAACTTATTGTTGTTATGGAGGATCCCCAGGATATATTTGCTTTGGATGACCTGAGAATAGCAACCGGAATGGAAATAAAACCGGCATATGCAGAACCGTCTGAAATAAAAGCATTGATTGAGCAGGCATTTCAGGAAAAAAAGACGGAACCGGAAGAAAATGTACTCCATACTGTGGTCCGTGAACAAAATCCATCGTTGGTGAAAAAAGCAGAGAAAGCGCAGATACCGGATAATGGAATCAATCATTGCATGTACAATAATATTCTGAAGATTCTGGCAGAGGAAGTGCTTATTACAACGGATCAGCTTGATGAAGTCTTGAAAGCGTATGAAGCGGATCATGTCAGCATGGCAGAAATACTTGACAGCAAAAAGATTATCGAGAAAAGTGCGCTATTTGAAAAGCTGGAGAAGAGGCTCGGAATACCATGTATTGAATTGAAGGATGCAGAAATTTCCGAGAAGGTTCTTGCGACAGTGAATGAGAGACTTGCTCACAGGCACCTGGTTATTCCGCTGGAGGTGGATGGGATCAACCTGAAGGTTGCCATGAGTGATCCGACAAATATTTTTTCAATTGACGATATGAGGCTGGCGACCGGCTTCGAAATCAAGCCCGTTTTGGCAGATACCAGAGAGGTTGAGGCATTCCTTGAAAGCAGAAAGGCAAAAGGAGTGCAGGATAAGAAGGCATCGGACTTCCACCGCAAAGGCGCGGAAAATAAAAAAAGTGTTCTTGACTTTGAAGCGGAGATTAAAAAAGTTAATGAAGAGATCGACATAGAAATCCATGACGATACATCTGAGGAAAGCGTAGATATCAGCTCAGTGCAAAATGCGCCTATCGTCAAGATGGTAAACTTAATATTCAGCAAAGCCATACTTAATAAGGCGAGTGATATTCATATAGAACCCTATGAGGACTGTGTTTTGATAAGAAACAGAGTAGACGGTCAGTTAATTGAAGTGATGCAGCATGACCGCAAGATCCATCCGGCGCTGATTGCACGTATCAAAATTATCAGCGGATTGAATATCGCAGAAAAGAGGCTGCCACAGGACGGCAGAATTTCCATTAAAATCGATAACCGTGAGTTTGATATGCGTGTATCCATTCTTCCCACGATGTTCGGTGAGAAGGTGGTTATCAGGCTTGCAGACAAAGAAGGCTTCAATATGGGCAAACAGGAGCTGGGCTTTTTCGAGGATGATTTGCAGAAATTTGACAGCATCCTTGCTCATCCCAATGGTATCGTTCTTGTCACAGGGCCTACCGGAAGCGGTAAATCCACAACTCTATACACGGCTCTCAAAGAGCTGTGCAAGCCGAATATTAATATATTGACGGTTGAAGACCCGGTCGAAAATACGATCCGTGGAATCAACCAGGTTCAGGTAAACAGCAAGGCCGGGTTGAATTTCGCAGTTGCGTTAAGATCTTTTCTCAGACAGGATCCGGACATTATTATGGTAGGTGAGATCCGAGACGGCGAAACAGCCGATATAGCAATGCGTGCGGCCATTACCGGCCATTTGGTTCTCAGTACGCTTCACACCAATGATGCTGCCAGTACGATCACCAGAATGATTGACATGGGGATTGAGCCGTACCTGATTTCATCCAGCTTAGTTGGTGTTATTGCTCAGAGATTGGTACGCAGACTCTGTCCAAAATGTATGGAGGAATACGAGGCTACTTCCAATGAAAAGCTGATTTTAAAAAAAGACGAAGGAGAAACCGTCAAGATCAATAGAGCAGTCGGCTGTGCGGAATGCAACCATACCGGTTATAAAGGCAGAATTGCAATATATGAAATCATGACCTTCAATCATGAAATGGCAGAGCTTGTTGCCAGGAATTCGCCGGAAAGTGTCATAAAGGAGGCCGCTATCAGAAACGGTATGAAGACACTGCGAGATAACTGCAGCAAGCTGGTGCTTCAGGGAGTGTCAACAATGGATGAGCTGTACCGGGTAACATATGCCCAGGAATAGTTTGCTGCATGAAAGCGTTACAAAATACTGGGAGGATTGATGCCAATGGAACTGGATTATCTACTTGAACAGACGATCATTTATGGAGCCTCCGATCTTCACTTGTGTGCCGGCATCCCGCCGGTGGTAAGGGTTCATGGCGATCTGGCCTATCTGAATGAGGCATCCCTGACCCCGGCTGACTGCGAGGAAATGAGCAAAAAGTGTGTGCGGGATGATCTCTGGGAGGTTCTGGATTCAAAGGGGCAGGTTGATTTATCCTATTCCATCAGTGGAACAGGCCGGTTCAGGATTAATGTTTTCCGGCAGAGGGCAACACTGGCGGTGGCGGCTAGAATGATTCCAACGGAAATTCCGGCGATTGAAACACTGGGCTTACCGGATATCGTGCCAAAGCTTGCAAGCCTGCAAAGAGGCCTGGTACTGGTGACAGGACCTACCGGAAGCGGTAAATCAACAACACTGGCATCAATGATTAACCTGATTAATGCGACAAAAAGATGCCATATCGTTACGATAGAAGACCCTATTGAATTTTTGCACAAACACAACAGAAGCGTGATCAACCAAAGGGAGATCGGCCAGGATACAAATACCTATGGTGAGGCGATGAGAGCAGTATTAAGAGAAGATCCTGATGTCATTCTGATAGGGGAAATGAGGGATCAGGAAACGATTGCAACAGCGCTCACAGCAGCAGAAACCGGACATCTTGTATTCTCAACACTGCATACCGTTGGGACTGCAAAAACCATTGACAGAATTATTGACGTGTTTCCGCCGCATCAGCAGTCACAGGTGAGAAGCCAGCTTTCCACAGTCCTTCAGGGTGTCATATCGCAGCAGCTTATCAAAAAAAAGACCGGTAAAGGGCGTGTAGTTGCAACTGAGGTGATGACAATGACTACGGCAATATCGAATTTGATCCGGGAGTCAAGAATACCACAGATTAATACAAGTATTCAGACAGGAATGGAATATGGAATGCACAGTATGGATCACTGCATATCCCTGCTTTATAAGGACAATGTAATTGACTATAATAGCGCGATTCAATACGCAATTGATCAGGAAAATCTAAAAAAGCTTATTGCCGTTTAGTGTTGGGTTGGGTACATGAAGCAAATAAAAACGTAACGGGGTGTGTATACTATGAGTTTACTGTTATCTTCCGATTATCTGACAATCGATATAGGATTCAGGTACATCAAGATTGCACAAGTCAGACAAAAGAAAAACAACGAGGATCTGATCATCGTAAATTATGGCATTGGCACAACACCCAAGGGCTGCATTAAAAACGGCGCCATAAGAGATAAGGAAAGGGTACGCAAGGAAATTCAGACAGTCATAAGAGACAATAATCTGACAGCCAGGGGTGCCAAAATCGTTGTATCAGGAACCAACATCATTACTAGAATCATTATGGTAGAAAAGGTTGCTGAAAGTGAACTGAATAGTAAAATATGGGATGAGATCAATGCTTGTCTTCCTATCAACCTGGATGAACACAAGGTGGATTTCAAGGTGCTTGATACTGTAAAAAACGGCGACAGGGAAGAGGTTAAGGTTTTTGTCACGGCTGTCGCCAAAAGAATTATTAACAGCTATGTGGAACTTCTGAATGAAATGAACCTGAAGGCACTGTCCGTTGACATTCCGGCTAACAGCGTATCTAAATTTTTTAAAAGAAATGTCAGTGAGAACGAATCGGACAATTTAACAAAGAAGCAGAGACATCCCAGAGCAAAAGTGTCTGACACGATTGCAGTGGTGGATATGGGCTCCGAAACGACCATTGTCAATGTACTGAAGAATAAAGTCCCCGAATTTAACAGAGTGACATTAATGGGAAGCAGTAACATTGACCAGGCGATCTTTGATTCGCTCAATCTGGAAAAGAACCTGGAGGACTGGGCTGAGCGGTATAAAAAAATGTATGGTCTCGTGAAAACAAATGACCTGAATAATGAATTGGAATGGAAGTGCAGCAATGCTGCCAAAAGCGTTATGAATGAGGTAATAAGGAATATCCGCATGTGCTTTGATTTCTATAAAAGTCGCTGTGCCGGTGACGAGATCAGTAAAATTTATCTAATCGGCGGAGGGTCACAGATGAAAGGGCTCAAGGAGTATTTTGAAGAGAACCTCGACGCACCTACCTACCCGATCAATCAGGTACAGATTGATGGCGTGGAATTTGCCAACACCCTTGATACGGGAAAGCTCAGCTACTTGATTAATGCATTAGGTGCTGCGTTGTAAAGAGAATGAACCATGCCTTACAAGGACTATTGATTCCAGGAGGTCCGCGGATGCCACTATATTCGTATCGTGTTAAAAATAAAGAAGGAAAGATCCTAGTCGGCGAAAGCAAATTTGCAAGTGAGAAGGAATTGGCACTGGTACTTGAAACACAAGGCTTAACACCGATAGAAATTAAGGTAAAGAACGCTGTTACGGATATCAGCCAGATAAAGTTTTTACAGAAGAGAGTGGTGACAAAGGATCTAGCCATATTCTGCAGACAGTTTGCCATCATTCTGGAGGCCGGTGTTCCCATATCAACAGCGATGGACGTCATCAGGGAGCAAACGACCAATACTACGCTAAAGAATGCATTAAGCGATCTTTATAACGACATACAAAGGGGTATTCAGCTTTCAAGGTCCATGAAAAGACAGGGGAATATATTCCCTGAAATTCTGGTAAATATGGTGGAAGCCGGTGAAATCAGCGGCCAGCTGGATAAGGTTTTTTCCAGAATGGCAGAGCACTTTGAAAAGGAATTTAAGATGAACCACAAAATAAAAAGTGCGCTAACCTATCCCATCATAGTTTCCTTAGTAGCGATAGCGGTTATCACGGTAATGATGGTGTTTGTTGTTCCCTCCTTTGCTTCCATTTTACAGGGCTTCGGAACAGAAGTACCGATATTTACCAGGATATTGCTGGATGTGAGTACCTTTTGCCAGAAATACTGGTGGCTCTTGATTGGCGGCCTGATAGGAACCATCACCATCATGAAGGCCTATTCCAGGACAAAGGAAGGAAAACGCTTTTTTGGCGGGCTTGCGATCCGGATGCCCATTATGAAGGATGTCACAAAAAATATTATGACGGCAAGGCTTTCCAGGACTCTGGGCACGCTGATGGCCAGCGGTGTGCTTCTGATACAGGGAATGGAAATCACACAAAAGGTTCTTGGCAATGCCATCATTGCCGAAAAGCTGGAAGAGGTCACAACTGAAATAAAGAAAGGAAAGGGTCTGACCGCTCCGCTGATGGCTATGAAATACTTTCCTCCGATGGTGCTTTCCATGATCAAAATAGGTGAAGAATCCGGAAGCCTGGATTTTGCGCTGGACAAGTCGGCTGATTTTTACGACCAGGAGGTAGAAACCTCACTGCAGCGGCTCGCAGCCCTGATTGAACCGGCAGTTATTATTGTAATGGCACTTGTTGTAGCATTTATTATCATCAGTATTCTCTATCCGATGATGAGTATCTATCAAACCATGTCTGTGTAGAAAATTCGAAGTAAAATCGCACCATGAATACATTTGAATCAGCATCATGTGAAAAAATGCAATGATATAATGCCGGGTCGTTCCATGCTTTTTTTGGGGCAGTCCGTTGTTATAAATAGAAAAGGCAAAACAGAAAGGTGGAAAAAGTGTATGAAAAAGTTTATGGAAAAGGTATTAAGCAAAAAGATGGCAACGAAGGTTAAGAAGCTGAACAATAACAAGGGCTTTTCGTTGGTTGAGCTGTTGATTGTTATCGCTATCATGGGCGTGCTGGCGGTCATCGCATTTA
>JAEZLF010000249.1 GCA_023435925.1 Bacillota bacterium | reverse complement strand
GCTGCAATATCCAGAAGGCACTTTTCACATGTACACATATTGATATCGGTCAGCACTTCCTTCATTTGACTGAATACAATCTCTTCCATATAATTCTTAATCTGCGGCATATTCATTCCCCCCTTTTCCGTTCATTCCTTTATTCGACAGACTACTATATTTACCCTCTATTTTTAATGCTCATCACATCAATCCTGTATACCAGTTCAAAATCTCCCATCCCCATAAGATCGTAACAAACGTACCTGTCACGATAAAAGGCCCGAAGGGAATGGTATCCTTTTTCTTCTTGATGCGCAGAAGCATCAGCACTACGCTGGTTATCCCCGCCAATATCACCGAAATGAAAAGCGCTGTGAGGCATAGCTTCCATCCAAGAAATAACCCGATGGGAGCCATCAGCTTCACATCACCCATACCCATTGCATCCTCTGTCTTGTAAACCAGTAACCCAAGGAGCGCAACAAGAAATAAGAAACCCGAACCGGAAAAGAAACCAATTACCGGTGTCCACCATTTTGTGTCACCATAAATTTCAGGTAAAGGTCTAAAAAAGCTGTATACCATTAAAGCTGTGCCGCCAACAATTCCTGCTATTACAAGTTCATCAGGAATGATTTTGTGATCGATGTCGATAAAAAATATTGCTATCAGAACCGTCATCAGGAATGCAAAAGCAAAGAAAGGTATGGTAAATCCGTATCTTGCAAACAGCAGGATATAGATGACAGCATTCAATAGCTCAATTGCAGGATATCTTAGTGAAATAGTCGCTCTACAATGTCTGCATCGACCCTTCAAAAAAATGTAGCTCAGTACCGGTACCAGATCCAGTGCCGTAAGTCTGCTTCCACAGGATGTGCAGGCTGAAGACGGCGCGACGATAGACTTGCCGATCGGTATGCGATAAATCAGTACATTCACAAAAGACCCTATAATCAAGCCAAATAAAAAAATCATCACATAAAAAACAGCCATATCTCACCTGTTTCTTTCTACCTGATTGCTGATTAATTCTCCAATAGCCGAGTAAAATCCTCTTATACTCATAAATAAATTAGAAAGCTCTTAAATAAATTATTTGGTCTTTAATTAAATTGAAAAGCTCTTCTATCATCCAAAAGGTCTTCCACCGATTAGAAAGCTTTCAGTAAGATCTGACACGATTTGTGGCGGCACCTTTCTGTCCACAAATATTTCAAAGGCTTTAATTCCTTGATAAAGCAGCATGCTGCTGCCATTAAAGGTCCTGCAGCCAAAAGCGTTTGCATTAGTAAGCAGTTTTGTCTGCACCGGATTATATATAACGTCATATACGAGCTGGCCGCTGTTAAATACAAAATCCTGTGGTAAAGGACTGTGATCCTCTTCTGGGTGCATCCCTACCGAAGTAGTATTGATCATGACATCACAATCCCTTAATGCCTGGATTGCTTCCTGAGTCCCGGATGCAAAAGCAAAAACTCTCTTATTTGTACATTCCGGGTTCACAACAATTTTATTGATTGCTTCTGCCAGCTCCATTGCCCGTATGACGGTTCTATTTATGATATCTATTCTTTCGGCACCTTCTAGTGCAATCCGTATGGCCAGTGTTCTGGCTGTGCCTCCCGCGCCAAGAATGCTGACTTTCTTTTGCTTAAAATTTGTTCCAGTCCTATCTTCAAAAGCACGTATGAAGCCGTCGGCATCCGTATTGAAGCCATAAAGCTTCCCATCCGAAATTTTTACGGTGTTCACAGCACCAAGCAGTCTAGCTTCAGCGCTGATTACATCAAGAAATTCGCAAACTTCTTCTTTATACGGTATGGTGACATTGAATCCTGAAAAACCTGTGACCTTTAATCCCATAACAGCATCCTTTAAACCGCCTGACGGCACCTGAAGCGGGACATATATCCCGTTGATTCCCAACGCGGTAAAGAGACTATTATGAAGAAATGGCGAGACCGTATGTCCTACAGGATCACCAATCAGGCCGGTCAGTATTGTCGTTCCGTTAATTCTTTTATCCAGCTCCATACAACTATTCCTGCCTTACGAAATCATACTCTGAGTATTTTCCTAAAAGTCTGTACATTCTCACATAATAGAACAAAAGGATTCTGTTGTCGATTATAACGCATCGGTTCTACGAGGTGGGCAGGTCGCAAGCTTTGCTTGCTGCTCGCCCATGCATCCTGGGAGATATTCTCACCGCTTGAAAACCAAATCGGTACCCACCACTTGAAGTGGGAGACATCCTTCGCCTCGTTATTATGTTTTGGAGTCCTTTTCTGTATAACGCTTTAGAATGCGTTTCTCAAATATCCGTTTAAAGCGGATCAACCTGCCTTCCCGCTCATCAATGGGCTTCACAAGAAATGTAAACATCCCGGCACGATTTCCACCGTAAACATCCGTAAAAATCTGATCACCGACAACTGCAACATCCTTATTGTCCAGGCCCAACATTCCTGCCGCTTTCCTGAAGGCACTTGTTCCTGGTTTCATGGCTCTGTGAACTGCATACAGCTTCAATCGGTCATTAAACCGGATAACTCTTTTTTTTGACGCATTAGAAACAATGCACAGCTTAAAGCCTGACGCTTTTAGCCCTTCAATCCATTGAACCGCATTGGAGTCCGCATCTGCCACATGATTCGGTACCAGTGTGTTATCTATATCGAGGATCAATCCCTTAATGTGATTACGTTCCAATATATCCCCGGTGATATCCTTAATACTGTCCACCAGACAGGACGGATAAAATTTTTCAATCATCGGTGTCCCCCAAATACCAGTGTTTCAAAACATTTTTCTTGATATATGCTTAAGTAATCATAGCAAAAATATGCAAAGATGGCAACGCTCTTGAAAGAAAGACTAGATTTTTTGTTAAATTAGTAGCATAATAGTAAAAAGCATTTTCAGGACGAAAATTAAATTAGGAGGTTTATATAATGTCTCAAAAAATCAGTATTCAAAGAACTGACCACCCAAAGGCAAAACCGGATCAATCAAATCTTGGTTTCGGCCAGTACTTCTCGGATCACATGTATATTTTAGATTACAGCAAGGACAAAGGCTGGCACGACGCCCGCATTGTCCCATACGGCCCATTGGCGATGGATCCGTCAACCATGGTATTCCATTATGGACAGGCAATTTTTGAGGGTTTAAAAGCATACAAATCAAAAGAGGGAAAAGTTTTTCTTTTTAGACCTGAGATGAACATGAAGAGGATTAACAACTCCAACGCGAGAATGTCCATACCGCAAATTGACGAAGAATTTGCAGTAGAAGCGGTTAAAACACTTGTTCAGGTCGATCGTGACTGGATACCTTCGGAACCCGGCACCTCCCTCTATGTGCGTCCTTTCATTATTGCAACGGACCCCTATCTTGGTGTGAGAGCTTCCAATACATACAAATTCATTATCATACTCTCCCCAAGCGGCGCATATTATCCAACCGGTATCAACCCGGTCAAAATTCTGATTGAAAATGAGTATGTACGTGCAGTCAGAGGTGGAACCGGTTTTGCCAAAACGCCGGCTAATTATGCTGCAAGTTTGAAAGCGCAGGATGTTGCTCACGATAAGGGATATGTACAGGTGCTGTGGCTGGATGGTGTTGAAAGAAAATATATCGAAGAAGTCGGCGCCATGAATGTATTCTTCAAGATCGGTGATGAGGTTATTACTCCTTCTCTGGATGGAAGCATACTGCCCGGCATCACAAGAGATTCCGCCATTCATCTTCTTAAAAGCTGGGGCATGAAGGTCGTTGAAAGGAAGCTGGCTGTTCAGGAGCTGTTTGATGCACATGCTGAAGGTAAGCTGGTAGAAGCCTTTGGAACCGGAACTGCTGCAGTAATCTCCCCAATCGGCGAGCTGAACTGGGATAATAAGGTGATCCAGTTGACCGGCGGGAAAATCGGTGAGCTATCCGCTAAGCTTTATGAAACGATTACAGGTATTCAAAATGGAGTTATTAAGGATGAATTCGGCTGGCTGACAGAAGTGAAATAACGTATGGCTGTAGCAAAATAACGGCTGTCTTAAGAAAATTTCCAGCTGACTTAAAAGAACAACCGGCCAATGCAAAATAGCCGCTGTCAGATGTGAAAAAAGCAATGAATCAAAGACTCTCGTATGAAAATGCGGGAGTCTTTTTGTAATACCTTTCTTTTATCTTTAATAGAATCATAAGAGAAACGACATTCATTGAGATGCCTAAACATGATTCTGTTTATTATTTTTCTTCTAATTGCTCTTATAGTTACATTGATGCTGCTGAAGCCTTCGGGAGTTCTGTATATCCGATTGCTTTCCCTTCCTGTATTGTGCATCCTATTTGTCCTTTGCCTGATTATTTTGTCCGATACAGCTATACAGGCTGCTATCAACGGACTACGCTTGTGGGCAGGAATCGTGGTCCCCTCTCTTTTTCCTTTTTTTGTGGCGGCAGAAGTAATGAATTCAACAGGCTTTATCCGTGCAGCCGGCACGCTGCTGGAGCCTGTTATGAGACCTTTTTTCAATGTCCCCGGATGTGGTTCCTTCCCATTCGCCATGGGTATTACATCGGGATACCCGGTTGGAGCAAAAATAACCTGTGACTTCCGGAAAAACGGTGATCTCACAAAAACAGAAGCAGAAAGACTCCTTGCCTTCACAAACAATTCCGGTCCTCTCTTTATTGCAGGCGCCGTCGGTGCAGGGATGTATGGCTCCACTCGTCTTGGTATTTTTCTGTTTGTGAGCCATTTCCTGGCCTGCATTACAGTAGGCTTTCTTTTCCGTTTTTATAAAAGAAACAGAAATCAGCAAGATTGCCGTTCCGGCTCCCCTCCCGGAAAAAGATATAGGCATGCAAATCAAAAAAGTGCTGTGAAGTATAGAAAAAGTATACCGTATAAAAAGAGTATACCGTACAAAAATATGGTGAAGCGCGAAAAAGCTTTTACAACGTTCAGTAAAACTCTTATGAATGAACAACGCAGACCCGGCACCGGTATTGGTACCATTCTTGGCGATGCTGTAAGAAACTCCATAACAACCATACTGGCAATAGGAGGTTTTATAGTACTTTTTTCTGTGATCATTCATCTGTTGGAAGAAACAGGCGTCATCAGCGGGTTGGCTGATGCGGCGGGACATTTCCTGTTGCCAGCGGGAGTCAGTAATACGGTCATAAAAGGTGTTTTGAGCGGTTTTTTTGAAATAACAACGGGTTCCAGTATGGTCAGTTCTGCAGCAGGTTCCGCAACAGCTCTCAAGCTGCCTGCAGCCAGCTTTATTATCGGTTGGGCAGGACTATCCGTCCATTTTCAGGTGATGAGCATTGCGGCCGGAACAGATATCAGCATCCGTCCCTATTTATTCGGTAAACTGCTTCAGGGGATTCTATCCGGATTCTATACCTGGCTAGGCTTAAAAATATTTCGTTCAGACTTCATTTTCAATGAGCCTGTTCTTGGTACAATTGTGGTCACTCCGGCCCGTTGGCTGAATAATCTGGGAAGCTCCCTGCTGATGTTGTCGTATGTACTGGCTTTCTTTGTTATCTTGATGTTAGTTGCCAGGATCAATTCGCTATCTGTAAAACATAAATAATGTAAAAGCTGCTTACAATGTCAAAGCAGCTAATAACGTTAAAGCTTCTATTTGAGCTCTTGACGGTCCATTTTTATGACCTCAATCGTGTCATTCAAAATCTCTTCTACCTTATCCAGCACGCTGTCGGCATATTCTTTCGTTCCCAATCTGATTTCCCGTGCATTCTTCTGAGCACTGGCAACGATTTCATTAGCCTGTTCATAGGCCTTCCTTGTAATCTCATGCTCATCAACCAGCGCAGCAATCTTGCCTTCAGCATCCTTGAGCATGTTGCTTGCTTCCTTCTGGGCCTCCATGAGGATTCTTTGTCTTTCTTCCTTCACCCATTTGGCCTGCTTGATATCATCCGGCAGTTTCAGCCGCACTTCCTTTACAATCTCAAGTATTTCCTCTTTATCAATCAGACATTTACCTGAGAAGGGAACGCTAACACTTTTTTCCACCAAATCTTCCAAGGTTTCCAGTATCGCAAGTATTTCCATGATTTAACCCCCTAAACATCCTATCTGCTGGCCAGCTTTTCTATAAGTCTTTCTTTGATGCACTCAGGAACAAGTCCATCTATATGTCCGCCATTTCTGGCAATCTCTTTCACTGCACTGGAGCTTAAATAGGAGTAATTTACACTGGTCATCATAAAAAGTGTCTCCATATCCGGCTCCAGATTTTTATTTAAAAGTGCCATCTGGAATTCGTACTCAAAATCAGACATTGCTCTCAAACCCTTGATTACTGTTTTAGATCCCATCTTCTTTACAAAGTCCGCCAAAAGCCCGGAGAAGCTGGTAACGAAGATGTCCTTTCTGTCTCCCAGCGCACACTGAATCAGATCGATCCGTTCCTCTACAGTAAAAACAGGCTTTTTGCTTTCATTGCTTCCTACAGCGACAATCAATTTATCACACAGACGCACTGCTCTTGTCATTATATCAAGATGTCCGTTTGTTATCGGATCAAAGCTTCCGGGATATACAAAAATCATTTGTTCTAATTACCTTCCTTATTATTCAATGAGCGCTTGCGCAAATTGTGTGCCAAAACGCGGGCACTTTAATGCCTTCCTTACACGTTTTGTGTGTATCGCGCCGCGAGCATTTTATCAAATGTTCCTTCCACCGCCTTTAGGAGCATTTGATAAATAAAGTAAGCGACGTATCGCCATACTTTCTGGTATCAACGGCCTCCAGCCTTCCAATGCGCTCAGGCAGCTTATCGGAGGTACTGTGTTCAGCAACAATGACACTATTTTCATTCATTATATCATTATTTATCATTATTTTTAATGCTTCTTGAATAAAATTTTTATTATATGGCGGATCCAGTATAATAAGATCGAATTTTCTTCCGTTTTTATATAGTTTTTCAATTCCTGCAGCATAGTCGGTTACATAAACCTCTGCTTTGTCAGACAGCTTTGTGTGGGCAAGGTTTTCTTTAATAACACTGCAGCACCCGGCACTTTTATCCATAAAGACAGCACCTGCAGCACCCCTGCTGAGTGCTTCAATACCAAGGCCACCTGTGCCTGCAAAAACATCCAGTACATAACTGCCTTCTATTCTATCGGCAATAATATTGAAAATGGATCCTTTCAGCTTGTCTGATGTAGGTCTGGTATCCATTCCTTTTACGGCTTTTAGCTTATGACCCTTCGCGGTTCCCGTTATCACTCTCAAGGTACGATGTCCTCCCTGTTTCTGCCTGTACTTTTTTTATTCTTGCATCGGTTTTTGCGCTTGCATCTGCTTTTTGCTCTTGCATCCTTTTTGCGCTTGCATCTGTTTTTGCGCTTGTATCCGTTTATATGCTTGCATCGGTTTTTGCGCTTGCCAAATAGTTCAACAGGTATGAGTTCGTATTACCTGAATCAATTCACACAATTAATTCATGCTCAGATCTTTCATGACGCTTGCAAACTTTTCCTTTACCGCTAATCCCAACAACCTGTTTTCCGGACTTTCCAGAAGCCTGTCCTCTGTTTTCAGCTTCTGTGCAGCCTCCTGCGCTTTCTTCAGTATCTCCATATCCTTATATAAATTTGCAATTTTCAGTTCAGGAATACCGTGCTGCCTGGTGCCGAAAAAATCGCCGGGCCCTCTGAGCTCCAGATCCTTCTCCGAGATGACAAATCCATCCGTGGTCTCTGTCATGACCTTCATTCTTTCCCGGGCAACCTCCGACCGGCTTTCATTAAATAATACACAATAGGACTGATACTGGCCTCGTCCAACCCGGCCACGGAGCTGGTGCAGCTGTGACAGCCCGAACCTTTCCGCATTTTCCACTACCATTAGCGATGCGTTGGGTACATTGACGCCTACCTCGATCACAGTAGTTGAAACCAGTATATGAATCTCTCCTGAAGCAAACCGGTTCATCACTTCATCCTTCTCAGCAGGTTTCATTTTTCCGTGAATCAACGCAACTTTCAGATCACTGAAGGTTTTCTCCGCCAGCTGCTCCGCCATTTCCGACGCTGCTTTTGCTTCTACGGCATCAGACTCCTCTACAAGAGGACATACAATATATACCTGCCGGCCCTCCAATACCTGTTTTCGAATAAACTTGTTAATCCTGTCCCGCATAGTTGCATCCACCGCATAGGTCTCAACCTTCTTCCTTCCCGGTGGAAGCTCGTCAATGATGGAAATATCCAGGTCCCCATATAATATTAATGCCAGCGTTCGTGGGATAGGTGTCGCCGTCATAACCAGTATGTCCGGGTTCCCACCCTTTTGTGCAAGAACCGCCCGCTGCCTCACTCCAAACCGGTGCTGTTCGTCTGTTACGACAAGTCCAAGCTTGCTAAATATGACCCGGTCTTCCAGTAGAGCATGTGTCCCCACTACAATATCCACGTTTCCGTCTTTGATATCCTCCAACAATAATTTTGCCTCTTTTGCGGAAGTATTGCCGGTAAGCAGTGCTGCTTTAATCCCAAGAGGCTCCATCATCGGTTTGATGGAGCAAAAGTGCTGCTCCGCCAATATTCCCGTCGGAGCCATCAGCGCTCCCTGATAACCGCTTTTAACCGCTTTGACAAGTGCAAGCACTGCGACAATGGTTTTACCCGAACCAACATCCCCCTGCACCAGACGGTTCATTACTTTTTCGCTTTCCATATCCCGCTCTATTTCCGTCAGTACCCTGATTTGTGCATTAGTAAGCTTAAATGGCAATCTGGTCACAAATCCACGCACCTCCGAAGCTGCCCGGAACCGGATTCCTTTCGCGGCTGTATCATTTTCTGACTTCAGTCCGAACAATCCAAGCTGTAATAATAAAAGCTCTTCAAATACCAGCCTTTCACGGGCTTTCAAAAAGGCTTCGTCACTTTCCGGGTAATGTATGTTATGAATCGCATATTGTATGCCTTCGAGGTTATATGCTTCCAGTATCCGCGAGGTCAAAAATTCCTCCAGGCTACTGCCTGCATATTCAAGCGCCGTTCTTATCGTGGAGCGGATTGCATTCTGAGTCAATCTTCCTGTAGCCGGATAGACCGGAACAATTCTGCAGGTATTGATCTGTCCGTCCTCATGAATTCGTTCGAACACCGGATTGACTATCTCGAAGGTCCTCTTTTTCGTTACCATTCCATAAAATATGTACTTATCGCCCACATTCAGGCTTTTTTTCAGATATCCCTGATTAAACCATATGCCATGGATCATCCCGGTTTCGTCCATAATATTGACACGGCTGACCAGCAAATTCCGCCTCGGCCTGGATTCCACCACCTTAGATGCAATGATCCCCTCAAAAGAGCACTGTTCACCATCCTGCAATTCGGCAAGCTTTTTCATTTTGCTTCTGTCTTCATATTCTCTCGGATAATGTGTGATCACATCTCCAATCGTAAAAATACCCAGCCGATGGAACAATGCAGCCCTTGTATCACCTATGCCTTTCAGATTCCGGATGGATTTTTTCAGTACTGCTGCCGGATTTTCCTTCATCGTACTTCTCTCCCAGACCATAGATATTCAAAACCATAAGGAAATTTTAACCTCTGGCCTTCTATTTTACCATATTTCACGATAATTATATCATTTAATAGGCGCAGATAACAGACACGGTGCACTGAATATTGTCCAATAAGCCCAATAAGCCCAATATCGTCCGCACAAGTTGTGTTGAGTGACTTTTCGCTATTGATAATAATTAAAAACTCTCTCAAAGGAGAGGCACCAGATATTTATTATTGCTTAATGAAAGAGTTTTCAGATATTCAGGCTTACAAACGGAGTGATGTCAGTTGACAGATTTTAGCATTGTAATTATTAACTGTATCATTTAATTTTGAGCTGCTTCATACAGTACTTCTTTCACTTTGCCATCTACTTAGTTTTAGTTTTTTATTCTGTGATCGAACTTTCTAAGATTACATGTAAATCAAAAAGGAGCTTTTCATCTTCTCCAATATAGCCTACTATAATATTTCCTTTTTGAAAAAAATGAGGTTCGTCTGTCCAGCTTATTTCAGTATCAGCAATTGTATATCCATCTTTGGAGATAGTCTCAGCTTGTGAATTTGCAGTTTCAGCATCTTCAAATTCAAACACAGATATCATCTCATCGCCGACTTTTATTTGACGTGCGCTTACTGAAAAGTATGAATTCTCTACCTCATCTTTCTCAACCTTTATCTCTTTAGGCTTCTGTCCCCTATACTTCAAAGCTTCCAGTAGATCATCAAATGTAACAACTTCATATTTTTTACCCTTGTAATCTCCGACTTCACATCCAGCGCTGGTTATAATTAAGACAGAAGCAAAGAAATAATTAGATCTATCGGAATTACTCCAAATGATTATTCCCCACCAAAGAAGACCATCCAACGGTTTTTACGCCTGTTTAAAGAGATTAGCGATCAAAGTGTGGAGGGAATGATTGACTATCCCCTTTCTGAAGTCATACTTACTGCCTTTCTTGCCATACTTTGCAATGCCTCCACATGGTCAGAGATTGAAGAATTCGGCAACGAAAAGGAAAAGTGGCTCAAAAAGTTTCTAAAGCTTGAAAATGGAATACCTTCACACGACATCTTCCGAAGAGTCTTTACACTGATTAATCCAGTACAAATGAAACTGGCCAATGTAAATTTTCTTATGGGCAGGGATGCTTCTGCCTTACTCACTTGCCACTACCGGAGCAGAGGAACCAGCCCGCACGGATACAATGGTCCACTGCGGAGGAAGAAAAAGAGGCTAGGGTTACTTCCAAGCCTCTCTTATCAAGACCACATTCATACTTAAAAAAAATAAATTGAAGAATACATTCTTTCTATCTATCCTACAAAAATCTTTCAAGAAAAATTTCCTCAGCTTTGTTTTTGCAGATATCTTCTACCAACTTATACCTTGGATCAGCAATTGTGAGGGTTAATACAGGGACACCCTTAATATTTCCGAATCCTGTATATTTCATCTTTATCTTTTCAGATTCAAAACAAAGATATACAAACCCGTATACTGTAAAATCCCATTCAAATGATTCAAGATGAGCATAAATTTGCTGCTGATCCTTTATTGGAAATAGAGAACTAATCTTAACCTTATTTATCATGTTTTTAATTTCACACCTTCCTCACATTATAGTCTTTTACTGCAATTTTAAGGTGTTTGCAAACCTATTAAGAAATGATTCTATCATCTCATCCTCCCCTGGTATATTTCCACCATTTCTCAACTGTAAATATCTATGGAGCCATTCATGAAAAACTGTTCGTCTAGTTGCCACATCTTGACGTATTAAAATGCTTGATATACCATTTTCGACCATCAAATGTGAAGCTTCTGCCTCTTGTGCCTGTAAATAGCTTAAAGCATCTCCTTTAGCAAATTGAGCGGTTACATCAGGACGCTGATTCATCATAGCTATAAGCTCTTCTACTGTTGCTACTCTACCTCCCGTTTCGTATAATCCTTTTTGATAATTGACAGCACTTTGAAGGGCATTATTGGTGTACATTACTATTGCATTTCTAAACCCAAATAATGAAACGCCTTCGATGAATAGGGCTACTTCAGCACCCAAGATATACACTGTTGCAGCAACTAAACCGGCTGTCACAAGCTGAACAAGATTTAAGGGTGCCTGTGTACAAGTTAAATATACGTCAGCTTCAGAGTAACTATCTGATGATGTCCAATTATCTGTTTCAGTCCAAGAGCCATCGATTAGCGAGTAATGTTTAGGTTCTTTGTTATATAGTATCTGGAAAACATTTTTCGTTAATTCTTCATTTTCTTTGTAAGTTAAATATATTTTTGCTCCCCATGGGTCATATGAAAACAATAAAGCAATCTGTTCAGCTATTAAATTGAGATTCTCATTACCTTTCAAATGCCTTGGCCCTAAGATTTGCATATCCGCATGGAAAGTATTAACAATTGCTGTAGCATACTCAGCCATGAATGTATTATATTCAGTTTCACTTATGTACTTCCATGTTATGCTCTGATCGTTAAAACCTAAACTCCCGGAAAATTATACTATACAGAAATAGTTTCGAGCCAATTAGGGATTTCCTCTGTGGACAGGCCTAAAGCATTAATGATATCACGTTGCTTCTTTGTGATCGGAGATAAGAGTTTT
>JAEZLF010000203.1 GCA_023435925.1 Bacillota bacterium | reverse complement strand
GTTTATAAAGACATCGTGAAGAAGCATGAGCCTGTTAATAACAAATTTGAAAACATGGAGCGGTTTGCTTTCTATGAAAGAGCAAAGAAGGCATATGCCATTGTTGCTACGGGAGAAAAGGCGCTGTACGCCAACATTATCCTGAAAAAAGGTGTTGTAGTCGAGTGAGTTATCCGATGAAAGGCTCCTATTAGCTATAGCAACCATATTTAATAGAACCAAATAATAAATAAATAAATGATGAAAAGGAGAAAAATATGACTGAGCGTAAGAGTGATGTAATTGATCCAAAGCTGATTCCCCAGAGAACACTACGTGGTGGGGATAAAATGCCGGTAATTGGAATGGGGACGTTTGGTTCCGACCGGTTTTCAGCCGAGGATATTGCAGCTGCAGTAAAGGGCGCTGCCGAAGTTGGTTTCCGGCTGTTTGACTGTGCGTCTGTATATGGTAACGAGCACTTGATTGGCGAAGTATTTGAAGACATTATGAAAACAGGTGTGAAGAGGGAAGAGCTGTTCATTACCTCCAAGCTGTGGAATGATATGCACGGCAAAGGGGATGTTTTGCTTTCCTGTGCTCAGACCCTCAAGGACTTGAGGCTGGATTACCTGGATCTTTATTTTGTCCACTGGCCATTCCCCAATTTCCATCCGAAGGGTGCACCACCGGATTATCATAATAAGGATGCAAGACCTTATATCCATGAGGAATACATGGAGACCTGGTATCAGATGGAAAGATTGGTTAAGGCCGGCCTTGTGAGACATATCGGCACTTCCAACATGACAATACCCAAGATGAAGCTGGTAGTCCGTGATGCCACCATCATGCCTTCAGTCAATGAAATGGAACTGCATCCATGCTTCCAGCAGCCTGAACTTTACAACTATTGTAAAGAGGTAGGAATACAGCCCATCGGCTTCTGCCCGATCGGTTCTCCGACCCGTCCTGACAGGGATAAGACACCTGATGATGTTGTTGATATTGAAGATCCAACAGTTGTGAAAATTGCAAAAGCCCACAACGTACATCCGGCAGTTATCTGCATCAAGTGGGCTGTTCAGCGCGGTCAGACTCCAATCCCCTTCTCTATCCATCGCAATGAGTATGCAAGCAATCTTCGATGCGTAGTGGAGGATCCTCTTTCTGAAGCGGAAATGAAGGAACTTGAGCAGGTTGACAAGAATTGCCGCCTCATCAAGGGACAAGTATTTCTGTGGGATGGCTCAAAGGATTGGACGGATCTGTGGGATCTCAACGGTGAAATTACGAAATAGCAGGTGCTTGCATAAAAATTGATCGTGAACGATAATCACAACAACTCTGAAAAAGTCGCTAAATCGCTTCCCAATAAGCGTTTTAATGGCTTTTTTGATGTAGTACAACGAATTATTCTGCGTTTACAATACGGAAATCCTATGCTATATTCGTGTTAAGTTCACATGATTATATCATGAATAAGGTAGTGTGGCAGCATGCATATATTTAAAATATTCAGCAACATAAAGCTGCAGTATAAACTTTTAATAAGCTTTACAACTGTATTTGTTGTATCGATAGTTGTAGTAATTGCCGCATTTTACTACAACTCTGCCAACTCATTGAGAGAAGAGGTTGTGAATTATTCTACCCTCTATTTAAGTCAGTTAAATGAAAATCTTAACACATACCTGGACGAGCTTGACAGGCTGACGGCAATGACTCTGGCCGATAGACAGATTCAGAGAATTCTTGAAAAGAATACAGATGCTCAGTCGCTGATCGATATGAAAAGTGAGGTAGATTATATGGAAGATTTTCTTTTCAATATCTATACGCTTAATCCCGATATAAAAAACATTATTGTTATCGGTAAGAATGGTTTAATGTACTCAGAAGGGGAGGCAAGGTATTCACACTATAAAGTAGATGCAAACGAATATGCCTGGTACAAAGATGCAAAAAGAAGCAAGGGAAAGGTAATGATCTACACGAAATTAAGAAATGAAAACGCCATAAGTACCGCCGATACCGATAAGTATGTTTCATTAGTCCGCAAAATCAGCAATATTGAAAACGGCAGCTTTATCGGCTGCATCAGGATAGATGTACTCTTTTCAACAGTGGAGGAGATTGTATGGAATGTTGGGAATGTCAGTTCCATGGATATTTTAATATCGGACAGGGAGTATAATATTTTATTTGATCCCAATAACACGATTCAAAAAATTAATATTCCAAAGTACGCACAAGCATTTGAAATAGCGAAGGAGGAAAAAAACGGCGCTATCCTGGCTGATTTAAAAGACAAAAATGATATTGTTGTTTTCAGAAGCTCCGACTATACAGGTAGGACGATCTTGGGAATTGTATCAAGTAAAGCTCTGATGACCATGACTCAAAGGGTCAAAAATATGTCAATTATTGTTGTAATTGTCACGACCATCATTATTGTGATTTTGTGTATTTTAATTTCACTCGGTATTACAAACCGGTTGAAAAAGTTAAGCACATCAATGAAAATTGTTGAAGCAGGAGAATTTAACGTTAATATAAAAGACTTCTATCTGGATGAAATAGGAGATATTACGAGAAGCTTCAATATCATGATTTGCAAGATCCGAGAGCTGATTGATAAAGAATACAACCTTGAGATCAAAAGAAAGGAAGCTGAGCTGAAGGCGCTGCAGGCTCAAATAAACCCTCATTTTCTGTATAACACGCTTGAGACGCTCCGGATGAAGGCTGTAGTTAGCAATAATAGAGAGATTGCCAATATGATTAAAATGCTTTCTAGATTTTTTAAGCTCAATATTATCAGAGATAATGAGATTGTAATGGTCCGCGAGGAGCTTGAGCATGTAAAATGTTATATGGATATTCAAAATATCCGTTACAATAATCGGTTTAAGTTCACTGAGGATTTTGATAGCGAGCTGCTGGATGCACAGATTCTAAAGCTCACGCTGCAGCCATTGATTGAGAACGCCATATTTCATGGACTGGAGCCCAAAGCAGGCCAATGCTTCATATTACTGCGCGGTCAGGTCGTAGACGACAATATGGTCATAAAAATAATGGATAATGGGGTCGGAATCAGCGAGGAAAGATTGAAAGAGCTGGAAGAGGTACTTGACAAGTCGAAGGCATCTGACAAGCTTGGAATCGGTGTAAATAATGTGCATAAAAGGATTAAGTATCATTTCGGGGCTGATTATGGCATAAAAATCCTAAGCAGCGTTGGTAAGGGAACCAGTATTGAAATCAATATGCCATTTTTAAAATATCCTGCGGTGGGTGATGATATTGGTTAAATTATTGTTGGTTGATGATGAACAGCCTATTTTAGATGGATTAAAGCAGGTTATCGATTGGAGTGAAATCGATGTTGAAATAATTGGAACAGCGGATAATGGTCAGACAGCTCTGGAACTGGCCCCTATTTTGAAGCCGGATATCGTCATAACAGATATCAGAATGCCGGAATTAAGTGGTATTGAACTTATAAAGGGGCTAAAGGAAGTACTGCCTCAAGTAAAATGTATCATTTTAAGTGGATATGACGATTTTGAATATGCGAAGGAAGCGATAAAATATGGAGCCCAGGGATACCTATTGAAGCCTGTGGAAGAGGAAGAACTGAAGGATCTGGTAATATCGACCAGAGATGCAATTCTTGTTAATAATAAAAAGAACGGCATGCTGGTAGAGATTAATAAGCAACTTTACCAAAGTATGCCTTTTGTAAGAAATCAATTGATGTATTCCATCGTCACCGGTGAAGTGAAGGATTATCATATCGTAACAGAAAAAATGAAGCTTTACAATTTTGGGAAGCTCCCGGAAAGGTATATCTGTGTAGTTGTAAATATGGAGATTAGTCTCAATGAAAGCTTTACAGATGAGGATATTGAGCTTGTAAGATTTGCGGTGGCCAATATTACGGATGAGCTGGTAAAGAAATATACGGATGGACAGGTTTTTTACATGTTTGAAAACCAGGTGATTGCTTTAATCGATGCCGATACCGAAAGTGAAAGCTATCACGAAAGAGTGCTGAGAGACATTCTCCATTATGCTTCAAAATTTTTAATGGTGCCGGTAACCCTGGGAGTCAGCAACATACATGAGGGATTTGACGATATTAGCGTAAGCTTCAATGAAGCAAAGATATCTTTAAAGAACGGGCCTTTACAAAGTGGGGGCCTGATTATCCATTACAGTAAGAAGAATGAAAATGCAAATATAATGCTTTATTCAACTTCAGACATTGAGAAGGATCTTGTAAATAGCATTATATGCGGTAATATGGCAAGCATCCCTAAAATTGCGGATAAGCTATTTGAAGAGATGTCGGTGCAAAAGGGCTTAACATATGGTGTGATCCTATCCACATGTAAAGAAATATTACTTTTAATAAAAAGAAGCATTATCGATTTCGGACTAGACTATGAAAAAGTCTCAGTGATCATACGCGATTTTTTAGATATAGAGCGTACAACACTGCATGGGCTCAAGGTACGGTTTTGCTTGACGCTTGAAAGTATAGCAAAAGAGGTGCAATTATTAAATTCTAATGGAGCAAGGCAGCTTATTTTGCAAATCAAGGAATATATAGATAATAATTATGAAAATCAAATTTCCCTTAATACCATTTCGGAAAAATTCTTTATTAATCCATCTTATGTCTCCAGGCTAATTAAAAAAGAAATGGGTCAGAATTTCGTTGACTACCTCACCAACAAAAGGCTCGAGGAGGCAAAAAAGCTGCTGGAGAGCAGTAATATGAAAATATATGAGATATCTGAGAAAATAGGATACAGCAATCCCAAATATTTTAGCCAATTATTTGAAAAGTTTGTAAGAATGACGCCAAGAGACTATCGATTTGCAAATAAGAAGAATTAAAATATTGGGCATATTATAATGATGTCAAAAAAACGAACCTTTTTTTAAAATTAGCTGTATTTCAATTATCGCTCCTCTACAATATAATTTCAAGTATTCACTATCACTATTTTAAAAGGGAGGATACAAAATGTCTAAGAGAATGATTCGCTTAGTTGCCCTCAGTGTTTCCATGCTTATGGTGATGCTTGCCTTTGCTGGATGCGGTGGAGCTGCGAATGATAAAACCGAAAACGTAGGAAATGAAACAGCAGCAACAGATGTCGAAAAAACAGCGGCATCAAAAGGTTCCAGTGAAAAAATCACAATGAAGTTTTGGGTTAGGGATGCGGCAAAAAAATCAGTAACATCGTCTCTTGTTGATAGGTACAACGAGGAAAATGAGGATAATGTTTATCTGGAATATGAAATCTACGGTGAAAACTATAAAAATGTGATCCAGATGTCGATGGCAGCAGGCAACCCGCCGGATATATTCGACCTGAATGGCGGATTGACAATACCTCAGTTGGCCGCTGCGGACTATATCCTGCCAATTGATAAATATGTAGACGATGACTACAAAAACGACTTCTATCCGGACGTTCTACAGCAAAAATCCTTTTACTACAAAGGGTCACTCTATGCGCTTCCTGAAAGAGCAGTGTTTTTCCGCCTTGTATACAATAAGGAGCTATTTGAAAAATGCGGTATAGCCGGACCGCCTGAAACCCTTGAAGAAATGAAGGAAATTGCCAAAAAGATAACGGATATGGGCAAAGGAGAATTTTATGGATTCGCATCGCCTCTGAAAACCAGCTCTACATGGGGACGCTTCTGCGACAATATCTCCGCCCTCAACGGCAACACTGCAGAATATGGATTTGACTGGAAGACCGGCGCTTTTGACTTCACCAAGCAGAAAAAAGCTCTTGAATTTCTGATGAGTCTTGAACAGGAGAAAATTATGATGCCCGGTTGCATCAACTTGGACCTGGAAGTCGGCAGGGTACAGTTTGGCGCAGGAAAAATCGCTATGTGGATTGATGGTAACAACCTTGGCGGTATTTTCAACACGAATCAGGTACAGTGTGACGTAGACTGGGATACAGCGCCGATTCCAGTATTTGAGGGAGATCAGAGAGGCAAATACTACGTATTATACGATATTGCCAGGTTAATGTCGAAAGCGACAAAATATCCTGATCAGGCATGGAGTTTCCTAAAGTACCTGCATGACAATCAGAATGAATACATCAAGGAATCTGCAAGAACGACAATCGTAAACAATGATCCATCTAAAGTACCTTCAGAGTTTAAAGGTACAAAAGAATTCTACAACATGGATGCAAATAAAGCATTCCCCGTACAGGTTCATACATTCCTGACTGTTGAGGGAGATAACAGAGATGCAACCTATGCAAATATCTTTACAGGCGGACTGGATATTGACAAAGGCTTGAAGGAATTGACTGAGAGGTATAATGCAGCTTTGAACAAGGTTCTGGAATCTGGAGAGCTAACAAAGGAAGACATCAACATTTCTGGTTTTGATTACTTCACAAGGTAAGCAGATATTCATTGCTGACAGGGGCGATAATTCTATTATCGCCCCTCAAACAAAAGGGGAAGGTTCATGGAACAGAAAACAATTACAGTAAAAAAAATGAATCAACCAAGTATTTCCAGAAGATATCTGGGAGATCTTGCAGCTCATCCGGATGCCATATGGATGGTGATTCCCGCAATCTTGATGTTTCTGGTCTTTTGTGTATATCCGGTTATAAACGTGTTTCTCCTTGGGTTTACGGAATATGACGGTATGACGGTTGCAAAGTTTACCGGATTATATAACTATGTAAGGGTCTTCAAGGATACCACCTGGTGGACGGCGGTAAACAACACATTTGTAATCGGTCTTGGTACGATTGCGCTGCAAATACCATTAGCTCTTGGACTGGCAATCATTTTAAATTCAGAGATAAGGGGTCAGAATTTTTACAGAGCGGCAATATTTATTCCTAATATAACAAGCCAGGCAATCATGGGTATGATTTTCTACTTTATTTTCCAGACGGGAAACGGTATTTTCAATGAAATACTGAAAGTCATAGGAGTGATTGACTTCCCTATTGATTGGCTGGGTAAGAGCGGGACGGCCAAGCTCGTAGTGGTTTTATTTGCCACATGGTTTCATACAGGCCTGAAGATGATATTCTTTCTAGCGGCGCTTCAGAATATTCCAATAGATGTATATGAAAGTGCGGCTATAGACGGCACAAATTCGGGGCAAAAGTTCTGGTATATAACGCTTCCGATGCTGGGAAATATGTTCAGGGTCATTGTAATGCTGTCCATCATTGATGCTTTGAAGCTCTTCGATTCAATTAAGACTATTACGGACGGCGGACCGGGTAGTGCTACTAATGTTATGTCAACATATATTTATAATTACTATTTTAGTCCCAATTTTATATCACAGCAGGGATATGCTTCGGCGGTGAGTATGGTAGCTACGATTATTATCTCCATAATCGCTGTAATTTATCTGCAGAGCTCAAAGAAATTCGGAGAGAATTAGCATAATAGTTATTATATTGCGGTTTAATATGGAGGTTTCTCAATGAAAAAAAGAAATCATGCTTTTATGGCGTTCACATATATATTCCTAACGCTGATGGTACTCGTTATTCTGTTTCCCATTGCCTATACCATGATATCTTCATTTAAAGGCAGTGAGGAGTTCCTGCTGGGAGGAGCGAATTTCTTGCCTAAAAAGTGGGAATGGAAGAACTATATTGAAGCCTGGCAAATGGCCAACTTCGCTCTGTACACTTTTAACAGCTTATTTATAGCGGGCTTCACCGTCATAGGGTCAATCCTGATATCCTCGATGGCAAGTTATACATTAGCCAGATTGAACTTTCCAGGTAAAAATTTATTCGTCGGCTCTTTAGGATTAACCATGTTTGTTTCCGGTGTGGTAACAGTGTATCCGATTTTCAAGCTTTGCCAGAGTCTAAAATTATCCTCCAATTTATGGGGAATGATTCTGGTGCAAATTTCAATGGGACTTGCGGTAGATATTTTCCTTGTAATGAATTATTGCCATGGCGTGCCAAAGGAGATAGACGAGGCTGCTAAAATTGATGGCTGCAGCTTTTTCAGAACATATAGAGATATCATTATACCGATCATAAAACCCATACTTGCCACAGTAGGGCTGCTGGAGTTTAAAAACGCATGGAACAATTATCTGATTCCTTTGGCGTTTACGCTCAGCAACAAGACAATCAGGCCCTTAACCGTGGGTGTAATAGCGCTTAAGGACACCGGAGATGGTATCTCTTCATGGAATTATATGATTGTTGGTGCTGTTATATCGATCGTTCCAATCCTTGTTGTGTATTTATTTATGAACAGATTCTTTATTGCAGGGATGACAGCTGGAGCTGTAAAAGGTTAGAAAAACTTGACAATAGGAGATAATAAGGTGCAGAAAAATATGAACCATTTTAGTAAGCGGCCTTTAAAGCTTAAATCAACACGCGTGTGGAGAACTTACAGCGGAGGAAAGCTGATTGATGAGTTGCTGCAGCGTGAGAATCCAATGGATTCCCAGTTCCCTGAGGACTGGATTGCCTCCCTTGTGATTGCGAACAATCCCGGAAGGGAGCATTTGCAGGAGGGCTTGAGCGGTCTGGAATGGGATGACAATAGACAATACACATTGAAGGAAGTCATAGACTCCGATCCGGAAGCTTTCCTTGGAGAGCGCCATGTAAAAAGCTTCGGGAATAACACAGGTGTATTGGCTAAAATTCTGGACTCGGCAGAACGGCTGACGATTCAGGTTCATCCGGATCAGAATGATGCATTAAAGTTTTTTGGATCCCGCTTTGGCAAAACAGAAGCCTGGTATATACTTGGGGGACGTGAAATGAATGGGGAGCCCCCTTATGTTCTGTTTGGCTTTAAGCCGGGAATAACAAGAGAACTCTGGAAAGAGATCTTCATGGAGCAGGATATCCCGAGAATGTTGGATGCTCTCCATAAATTTTATGTAAAGCCCGGAGATTTGTTTTTTATTGATGGGGGAGTTCCCCACGCGATTGGTCCGGGCTGCTTTCTGATTGAAATACAGGAGCCTACAGACTATACGTTACGAACGGAGAGGAAGACGCCCAGGGGTTTGGAAGTCCCAGATCAATTATGTCATCAGGGGATTGGATTTGAAGAAATGCTGGACTGCTTCCACTATGAGGGCTTACAGCGCGAGGATATCTTAATCCGTTGGAGTCTTCAGAAGGTTACTTTATTGGAAAAGGATGAGGGGAAAATTGATTCTCTGGTAAGCTACTGTCGAACAAGTAAGTTCGCCATGAACATATTGGAAGTAAAATCGGAAATGGAGCTTCAACATGTCGATTGTTTTTCAATTATATTGGTGATAGCGGGCCATGGATATTTGCGAAGCGGAGATGAGAATATTGCTGTAAACCGGGGAGAGCAGATATTTTTGCCTTACAGTGCTGGAAAGGTTTTTTGCATAAATGACGACGAGGAACCCTTAAAGTTGATACAATTTTTGCCTCCCATATCGTGAGAGTCCTGCGTGCGTATTTTTATAGAATAATAAGCGATTAGGACATGATTAAGCAATATTAGTAGAATCAGGGGTGGATAATGGTGGTAAGTGAAAATGATAAAAGGATTTTGCGGGAGCTCGCGAAGAAAGTCGCGGAAATATCGGCCTTGCCCGTGCATAAGGAAAAGGCAAGGATGTGGAATACGCTAAACCGGCTTGGAAGTGTTAAGCCAATGGTTTGGATGAATGAAATACCATGGCATGAAATGAATGTGGGCCAGGAGCTTGTATTAATGTGCAGTGACGAATTCTGCAGGGCACAGGAATTGCACCTTCGCCAGCAGATTTATCAGTGGGAGCATATGAGAGGCGACATGGTAATTGAGCCTGTCATTTACTCACCCATTACATTGCTGGATTCCGGGTTTGGAATAAAAACGGAAGAAAATATAGTCAGCAAGGATAAAAACAATAATATTGTATCCCATCATTTTATTCCACTCATCCGTAATGAGGAGGATCTGGAGAAAATTGAAATGCCCCGGATTACTGTTGATTCAAAAACGACTCAAAACAACTATGATAATATGCAGGATATTTTTGGTGATATTTTAAGAGTAAGAAAAAGAGTAATTGAACGTATGCGGTTTTCTCCATGGGATGAGCTTGTGCAATGGTGGGGTGTAGAGGAATCGATGATGGATCTTGTCATGCGTCCCGAAATGGTGCATAAAGCCGTGGATCGTTTAGTCAGCGCCTATATAAGCCGGCTGGATCAGTATGAGGAGCTGAATCTTTTATCCTTAAATAACGGCAATTTCCGTATCGGATCCGGCGCTTACGGTTATACTGACGAGCTGCCCCAGAAAGATTTTAACCCGGAACATATCCGTGCAAAGGATTTGTGGGGATATGCACAGGCACAGATATTCTGCAATGTCTCACCGAAAATGCATGAGGAATTTGCGCTGCAATATGAGAGCCGGTGGTTAAAGCGCTTCGGATTAACGTATTATGGCTGTTGCGAGCCTTTGCACAGGAAGATACACATACTGGAAAGCATACCGAATTTACGGAAAATATCTATGAGCAGATGGATTAATGTGGATGAAGCAGTTTCCAACATCGGAACCAGATATGTATTCTCATACAAACCCAACCCCGCGGTATTCGCCACAAATTCCTGGGATAAGGAAAGCGCAGAAGCTGAGCTGAGGTATGTTCTTGAAAAGGCAAAAGGATGTGCTGTAGAAATTATAATGAAAGATATCAGCACTGTGCGCTATGAGCCGCAAAGATTGTGGGCATGGGCGCAGATGGCCTCGGAGATAACGGAACAGTACAGCTGATCTGCGCCAGGCAGTTGTCCGGCTGACATACTGCCGAATTTTTACTGCGATTATCATATCTTAAGTGAAAAGGGTGTAAATATAAAATGTTGAATTCCAAAGTATTGATCGATCATCTTCTGAGAAAAGAAGCTGCAGACCGGATAGGTCTGTATGAGAATGTATGGCCCGACACTCAATTAAAATGGGTAGGTGAAGGTTATCCCCTTAACAGCGAGGACGAGAAGCCGGCTAATCCGGCAGATGTTTTCGATCTCGACCTATTTAGAATTATTAAGAAATTTGATACAAAGCCTTTGCAAGGATTGCATCAGGTTATCGAGGAAAATGACGAATGGGTATCCGCAAGGGATGGGGCCGGCGCCCTGCTCAAGCACTGGAAGCATAAATCGGGAACTCCGGAGCATCTTGATTTCCTGATGAATAGCAGGGAGATATGGGAAGCGGATTACAGGACGCATTTATTGAGTGCAGATAGAAACCGGCTGGATATAGAAGGAACAAAGAATGAGTTAAACCTAAGGCGGCTCCATGGGTTTTGGAGCTGCTACTGGACAGAGGGCCTTTGGGAAACCATGAGGGGGTGCCTTGGAGATGTCTGCATGCTGGAAAGTATCGTGTTTGATCCGGAATGGATTCACGATTTTAACAGGGTTTATACGGATTTTTTTATCAATCACTTTCGCATACTGATTGAGGAGGCGGGGAAACCTGACGGCGTCTGGATATCGGATGATATAGCCTATAATAATGGTTTGTTCTGTTCGCCAAAACAATTGGAGGAATTCTTCCTGCCGTATTACAGGCAGCTTACGGAATTTTTCCATTCATATGATATGCCGGTGATCCTCCATTCCTGCGGAAGAGTTGAAAAAGCACTGGATATTATTGTGGATGCTGGATTTGACGCAATACATCCTATGCAGAGAAAAGCTGGATGCGATCCTTTAAAATTTGCTGAAAGGTTCAGTGATAAATTGGCTTTTATTGGTGGCCTTGATGTAATGGTGCTTGAAGCGGGCGACAAGGAATCTATCAGAGGTGAGGTTATACAGCTGATAGAGGGTATGAAAGCAAGAGGAGCAAAATATATTTTTGCATCTGATCACTCTATCTCAACCAACGTTTCCTTTGAAAATTACAAATATGCACTTGAAATCTATAACGAGCATAAATTTTATTGAGAATCAACTTTAGATGGAGGGTTCTCAGGTGCTTGACAGCGATTAACGATTGTATTATACTGTTTCACAATAAAGAAAATGTCGATGACGGGACTGCGAAAGGGCAAAACCTTTCTTCCCACCCCCGAGATGCTGCCGATGAGGCAGCCGTGTCAGCTGCGATACAAGCTTTATGAGTTGGGGTATCCAAATTGGGTGGTACCGCGGAGTTGAATCCGTCCCTGTATATGTATTCAGGGGCGGTTTTTATTTTTGCAGGCGTGATAAGCAGCGGACTGCTGCGGCAGCCGGCGGATGCAAAAATCCTCACATATTAGTTATATGCTGCGGTTTTTGCACCTTGGCTTACTTGCATTCCTTGCTTCTGACGCCTGCAAAACGGGGTTCGTGATAAGCAGCGGACTGCTGCGGCAGCCGGCGGATGCAAAAATCCTCACATATAAGATATATGCGCGGTGGTTATCGATGAAGATGAATGATGAAAAGGATGAAATGGAAAGGAAGTGTGTGTATGGCACAGGATAAGAAGTTTGTTGAAGAAATCACCTCTATGGAGGTGGATTTTACACAATGGTACACCGATGTCATCAAAAAGGCGGATATGGTGGACTACTCCAGCGTCAGGGGCTGTATGATCATTCGTCCCTACGGTTATGCGATATGGGAGAACATGCAAAAAGAGTTGGACACAAGGTTCAAACAAACAGGGCATGAAAATGTCTACATGCCGATGTTTATTCCTGAAAGTCTGCTGCAAAAGGAAAAGGATCATGTTGAAGGCTTTGCACCTGAGGTGGCCTGGGTCACTCATGGCGGCAGTGAGAAGCTGACAGAAAAACTCTGTGTCAGGCCGACTTCTGAGACACTGTTCTGTGATCACTATGCCAATATTATCCATTCATACAGGGATTTACCGAAGCTTTATAACCAATGGTGCTCGGTTGTAAGGTGGGAGAAGACCACCCGTCCATTCCTCAGAACCCTTGAGTTTCTATGGCAGGAAGGTCATACCGCTCACGCAACGGATGAGGACGCTCAGGAAGAGACCATTCGGATGTTGAATGTTTATGCGGAGTTCTGTGAAAACGTTCTAGCGATACCGGTCATCAAGGGACAGAAAACAGAAAAGGAGAAATTTGCAGGGGCAAAGGCTACCTATACCATCGAAAGCCTGATGCATAACGGAATAGCGTTACAATCCGGAACATCCCACAATTTTGGGGATGGGTTTGCGAAAGCATTTGATATTCAATATACGGACAGTGATAATCAGCTACAATATGTGCATCAAACCTCATGGGGAGTATCCACCCGCCTTATCGGCGGCATTATCATGGTTCATGGCGATAACAGCGGACTGGTATTGCCGCCGAAAGTAGCTCCGATACAGGTAGTCGTGATTCCTGTATCACAGCATAAAGAAGGTGTTCTTGAAAAAGCCGCCGAGCTGAATTCAAGGCTTTCGAAAATTGTTCGGGTAAAAATGGATGACAGTGACAAATCTCCGGGATGGAAATTCAGCGAATATGAAATGAAGGGCGTGCCGATCCGCTTGGAAGTTGGACCGAAGGATATCGAAAAGGGACAGGTAGTTCTAGTCAGAAGGGATACAAGAGAGAAGCTGTTTGTATCGATGGACGAGCTTGAGGAAAAAGTGACGGAGCTGCTTGCTTCGATACACATGAATCTTCTGAACAAAGCCAGGACTTTGAGGGATGAGAAGACATATACAGCTGTTGCTCTGCCGGAGTTTGAGGAGATCATCAGCCGGACACCCGGGTTCATAAAAGCCATGTGGTGCGGTGACAGGGCATGTGAAGAGTCTATCAAGGAAAAGACGGGGGCAACAGCTCGGTGTATTCCCTTTGATGAGGAGCCTGTATCAAATCAGTGCATCTGCTGCGGCAAAGAAGCAAAGCATCTTGTTTATTGGGCGAAGGCGTACTAATTGCGCCTTCTTTCTCCCGGGTCTGTGATGGAGGGTCTTGTTGAGCAAGTCCGTTGACAGGTATAAAGCAAAGAAGTGTTTGAAGTATACGATAGAGTAAAAATGATGGGTTCATTTGTGTAAAATGGACTTTGCGGGAATAAGGGTAATCGTACATGGAAATTGGATTTGAGTTCTCCAAACAGGATCTGAAAAAACTTATCATACCACTGGTTATTGAGCAAATGCTGGTTATCATGGTAGGGACAGCGGATACCATCATGGTGTCTGCAGCGGGGGAAGCTGCTGTTTCAGGCGTTTCCCTCGTTGATATGATCAGCGTACTTTTGATCAATATTTTTGCTGCTCTGGCTACCGGTGGTGCTGTTGTAGCCAGCCAGCTTCTAGGTGCAAGGGATAGAGGGAAAGCATGTAAATCAGCGAGTCAGCTGTTATTCATTACCGCAATTATTTCAATTGTCATCATGATTTTTTCAATTCTATTCCGTGGACAATTGTTACGCCTTTTGTTCGGGGGCATTAGCGATGATGTAATGGAAAATGCCATGACGTATTTCTGGATTACTGCGCTGTCTTTTCCCTTCCTTGCGCTATATAATGCATGTGCGGCCCTTTTTCGATCTATGGGCAATTCGCGGGTTTCAATGTTTACCTCTGTTGTTATGAATATCATCAATGTTGTGGGAAATGCTATTTTGATATATGGCTTCCGCATGGGAGTTGTTGGAGTCGCAGTGCCGACGCTTATATCCCGTGTCATCGGTGCGATCATCCTGTTGATCCTGATTGCAAAGCCTCACAACGAAATCCATGTGACGCTAAAGGAATTTACTCCCGACCTTCAGATGATCCGCAGAATCTTATTCATAGGAATTCCCAGCGGTTTTGAAAATAGTCTATTTCAAATGGGACGCCTATTGGTGGTCAGCATTATTGCTCAATTTGGAACAGTGCAAATTGCTGCAAACGCAGTAGCCAGCAATCTGGATTCCCTGGGATGCATTCCAGGGCAAGCCATAAACCTTGCTATGATAACGGTTGTCGGCCGGTGCGTTGGCGCACTTGATTATGATCAGGCGAAATATTATACAAAAAAGCTTCTTAAGGTTGCTTATGCAGCAACCATCATCATGAATTCAGTGGTGCTTTTATCAATGCCTCTGCTATTGCGGATATATAATTTGTCACAGGAGACAATTCAGCTGGCTACAATATTGGCTATCATTCATAATGGCTGTGCAATACTGTTCTGGCCGGCATCCTTTACGTTGCCCAATGCTCTGCGGGCTGCAAATGACGTGAAATTTACCATGACTGTTTCTATTGCTTCCATGTGGATTTTCCGGATTATATTCAGTTATATTCTTGGAATCATTCTTGGATGGGGTGCCATTGGGGTCCGGATATCTATGATAATGGACTGGATATGCCGTCTGAGCTTCTTCATTGCACGTTTCCGCTCAGGAAAATGGCAGACGAAATATGTTCCGACATCTCCTGAACATTAGCAGGCAAGCCGGACTGCAGAAGTATATAATAAAAAAATGAAAATTATTACCCATATGTCGCATTCGTGCAAATAATTCAAATATTTTTGTTAATACTATTACTAAATTCATTATTTGCATTATAAGGCATTTGGAGGTAATCGTATGAAAAGAAAGATTCTCATTTTGGCAGTGCTGGCTGTTTTCCTGATTTCAACGGCATCGTATGCAGCTTCTGACAGCAGCAACATTGTTGGGCAACTGGCACTGGAGAAGGTTGATTATTCTGCCGCAACTGTGGCAGTAAGCCGGTTGAATGTCAGGGAAGGACCATCCACAAGCTTTGATTCCATTTATAAGCTTGAAAAAGGGCAAACTGTGACGGTTATCGGTAAGCTGGGTGACTGGTATGCCATATACAATGCTGCCAATGGAATTGTCGGCGCTGTAGACGGCAGGTACATCGAATTTGGAGA
>JAEZLF010000199.1 GCA_023435925.1 Bacillota bacterium | reverse complement strand
AAGTTCCAGGCTTTTTGCAAGCTGAATGATAATCGTTGCAATCGCCTTATCCTTACTACTGTCCTCTGTTATACCATGAATAAACTGCATCGCAATCTTGATACGGTCCACTGGCAGTGCCTTTAGTCGACTCAGAGATGAATACTGTGTCCCAAAATCATCGATTGCTATGGATATACCTAAGTTCTTCAATTCATAGAGAATCTGAATCACATAATCCGCTTCTTCAACTGCAATACTCTCCGTTATTTCCAGCTCCAGGCATCTTGGATCAAGTCCGGTTTTATCCAGTGTATCGGCTACCATACAAACCAGATTGGGATTCCTAAACTGCTCTAACGACAGGTTTACTGCTATGCGCATTGGAGACAGTCCCATCAACTGCCACTGCTTGTTTTGCATACATGCAGTCTCAAGTACCCACTGGCCAATTGGATTAATGAGACCCGTTTGCTCTGCCAGTGGAATAAACTGGGCAGGAGAGACCATTCCCATGTCGGAATGCTTCCACCGAAGCAATGCCTCAACACCAATAATCTCCTTACTAAAAACATTTATCTGCGGCTGATAGTATAAAACGAGCTCATGACGCTCCAGTGCCCTAAATAAGCTGTTTGTCAGCATCATTTTTCTTAGCACATCATCCTTTATGGCAGGAGAGCATAATGTATATTGATTCTTTCCCCTTTCCTTTGATATGTACATGGCAAGGTCTGCATTTTTTAGTAATAGTTCGGCTTCCTCACCATCCTGCGGATAAACAGCAATTCCCATGCTTGCAGTTATGAAAAATTCCTGTTCCTTTACAATCACCGGTTTTTTAAAGCTTCTAAGAATTTTATCAGCAACCGTCCGAATGTCCTCAACATGTGAAATATGGGTTATCTTAATCAGAAATTCGTCACCGCCAAACCTGGCTACAGTATCATGTTTGCGAACACAGCCGGAAAGTCTTGTGCCTATTTCCTTTAATAATTCATCCCCGCCCTCATGACCAATAGAGTCATTGACACCCTTAAAAGAGTCAAGGTCGATGAACATTACAGCAATCAGTGTCTCTGTTCTCCCAGCCAAATGAATGGAATGCTCCAAACGATTCTTAAATAGCAATCTGTTCGGTAACCCAGTTAAGGCATCATAATATGCTAAATAACTGATTTCTTTTTCAGCCTCCACTTTTATTAGTGCATCCGCTAAAAGATTTGCTAATATGCCTATTATGTTTAGCTGCTCTTTCCGCCATATCTTTATTTCCTTAATGGATTCATAACAGATTAATCCCAACACTTTGCCCTTGCTCATCACGGGAACAGCTACAAGCGATTGAACCTTTCTATGAGTAAGTTCTTTCATAAATTCCGATGCCACTGGAAGTAACAATTCCACATCCGGAATAGAAATGATTTCATTATCTATGATTTGTTGCAACCATACCAGATAGTCATCCTGTGTAAAATTCCATACCTTGTTTACTGCTGGTTGTATGCCTGTATTACACCATTCATTTCTCAAGGACATGTTTTTTAGGTCTTGGCCAAAAGCGAAGAGAGAACATCTTTCAACTTGAAAGCAGGTCCCACTTTCCTTTAGCAAATATTCAATTTTCCCATCCAGATTAAATTCCGCAACCTTTACAAAATCCGCCGATACCAGCGAAGCCATTTTTAAATAGTTGATTTGAGCTTCATTTTCTTCCAGTCTGCTTATATATATCCGGTTAACATAAAAGGCTAGATACAGAATAATACATATGATCACTATCCTAATAGCATAAGAAATTCCGTTCACCTGTACCATCACAGATGGTGCCATAATCCATACATAAATCTGTGTCAGTAATATGGAAATTCCTAACCACAATATCATTTTCCACTTATTAAAAACTACAGATAGCATAAGAAAAATAATAGGCGCCGCCCATACCGTTATGCTTGCTCGATCGATATAGTTTAATGTTATTATAAAAACAGAAGCTGCGACAAGAATAACCAATATAGAATCCTTTATCTCACGGTTTCTCAGCTTCTTTTGAACAACTTGCAGAACGGTTCCGATTGTGAGAAGCAATACACTAAATATCATAGCTTTCACAATCGGTTCATGAATAAAGAAATACTGCACTGCAAAACTAAGCATGCCGCCTGCTATAAATATCACTGACATAATCTGATAGAATTTAGAAAGATTCACTTCGTTGAGGATTTTCCCTGGTTCTGCAGTTTGATTTTTTTCAGAGCGTCCCATAAGGCCATAACGCCTGATCGAGTAGAATATAGCTGAAATCGGTATAAGTGAAGCGATAGGTGCCAATTGAGGCACACTTATATCCATATAAGAGTTCACAATAATGTCCGTCATCGTTCCCAGTAATATTCCAGTAGCAAATGTAGTGACTAAAAGGACGCTTTGCTTTCTCTTGTTTTTTTCTTTCGAGGTAATACCCCAGTGTCCAATAAGTGATAATCCGATAAGAGAACAACTCACATAATATATATTAAAAAATTTATCCCACTGTGTATTTACTGGAACATTAATCCACCCGCTTATTGTATTCACTAAATCGTACTGTTCCATTGCAGTTCCGCTAAGACCAAAAACGTAGATATTCACCAGGACAGGGATATATAGTGCCATATAAAGCCACTTGCTTTTTAAAACCTTTATTCTCTCTGTAAGAACAATGAAAAAATGCAGAAGTACACTATACACCGATCCCCATCCAACGGATGCTATGCGCCTCCAAAAGAGACTTGTCTCATAGTCAGGAGCAGAATTGGCAATTGAAAAACAAAATGCCCAAGCGCAAAGAGAAAGGGTTGCTGCAAAAAAGATACGATTAAGCGTGTTCTTCGGATTAAGCCATAGTATATAAATCCCAAGAAAAACATACGCAGAAAATGTAATGTAAAAAATAAAAGAAAATATAATTGATAATGACACTATGGCACTTCTCCTCTTTTACTCAAGGTTCTACAAATTCTATTTACTTGATAAACAAACACCCTCTTACCTTATTATCGGATTATTGTAGTTATTCATTTACAGTAAAAGCAGAGCTGAACATTGACGCTTACTATCTCATCAGATTATACAGCACCTGTGCTGGATATAGATATTATTCGATTGGTATATCGATTTTACTTAATTTTTCGAACAGGATTTCTTCTTCAGTCGGATCACTGCTGTTTGCTTCAATCTCCCTCCTTATGTCAAGCATTCGAGTGTCAATGTCCGATATAAGTCTGGCACACTCCTTCAATTGCTCAACGATCTCTACTTCATTTGTTATTTGTTGCTTATATCGAAGCTGATGTTCAAGGCTTGCCCATGAATCCATCGCAATGGTTCGGATTTGAACCTCTACTTTCATGTTTTTCTTTTGCTCGGCGAAATAGACCGGAACGCTGACGATCAAATGCAAACTACGATAACCGTTTGGCTTTGGATGTGCGATATAATCTTTTTGCTCAATTAGCTTAATATCATCCTGCTGTGTCAGCGCTTTTGCAATACTATAAATATCATCCGTATATGAACAGATCACCCGAACTCCGGCGACATCGTGAATATTATTTTCAATATTCTTAATTGTAAAAGGTATATGCCTTTTCTCCATTTTCTCAATGATACTTGAAGTGCGTTTGAGGCGTGTATCAATAAAATTAATAGGGTTCCTTTGATATCGAATATTAAACTCTGTGTTCAAAACTTCAAATTTTGTCTTGATTTCTTTTATAGCACATTTATACATCATCATTAATTCTTTAAACTCAATCATAGAACCCAGGATTTTTTTAGACTGATCCCACATGGTATTAACTATAGGGTTGCCTATGGATATTAGTTCATGTGACAAATCATTGATTTGTGAATCAGATATATTTGAAAACAGAGTTCCAATGTATTCGGTTGAATTAAAAATGTTATCTTTATTATTCATAATTGGTCTCCTTGACTTAACGTATTTGTTTGCCAAACAGGTGCAAATAAAACTTCACGAGCATTTCTCATGAGTCGTCCCATTCCATCTGTGAAATTTGTCATTCATCATACTCCTATTTATAAATCATTATATTGGCACAATATGAACTGAATATAAACAGTGAAAAAGAAAACTGTGTACTTCATTTCATTAATTTCCCTGTGTTAATTCCTTGTAGGATATCTACATGTTTGTAATTTTTTACAGCACCAATAATATCCGTCATTTCATCCGTTACAAGCTTATTTTTATGATATACAACACTAAAAAATCTATCCCAGTCACAGTCTGTATTCTGAATGACATGTACTTTACCGTTTCTAATTTCCTCCTCTACAAGCCGTATGGAAATGACCGCTACGCATTGATTATCTATAACAGCTTTTTTAATTGCATCAGAGCTATTTGCCTCAAAAGCTATTCTTATTGGCATTCCCTTGTCTGACATATATCTTTCAAAAAGCTCTCTCGTTCCGCTGCCCTGCTCCCTCATAGCAAAGCTTTCATATCCGAGTTCTTCCAGCTTGACAACCCCTTTCTTGGCAAAAGCATGCTTTGTACTGCACACTAGAACCAAAAAATCATTTACTTCAGGGATAGAAATCAAATCCGGACTTTTAACCTTTCCCTCTACGATACCGATATCCAGTTCTGATTTTAATAGCCTTTCCTCCACATCCTTCGTGTTATTTACATAGGAATATATTTCGATATGAGGATTCATTTCTCTGAAGTTTTTAATAACTTCGCCAAGAATGCAGCTACCAACTGTATTCGTTGCACCAATTCTTATTTTTTCTACATAATTACCTTGTAACATCATTTCTTCCATATCATCAAACTGCTTTACCACATTTCTTGCATGGGAAAGAAGCCTCTTCCCCTTTGCAGTTATATATAATTTCTTAGAAAGACGTTCAAACAAGAGACCTCCATAATGCTCCTCAAGCTCTCTAATTGCTTGGCTTACTGTAGGCTGCGAAATAAAAAGTCTTGCTGCTGCTGCACTCATTTTGCCGCTATCAACAACCTCAATAAATATTTTCAAATGTCTTATCGTCATATGATCTCCTTTTCATTCCAAGCCAATTAAAGATAATTAATAGGTTTTACCTATAAGAATGATTTGATAATATCATTTTATTATTGATCTATCAAGTGATATATTTATAGTATAAATGTTGTTACATTTCAAACAAATGAAGTAACTATAAAATACTATAACTTAATTTCCTGGAGGATTTTTATTATGGCATGTTTGACGATTAGCGCTGCAGATGAAAAAAGAGTAAAAGCCATGGGCTTTCTAAGTAACAAGGGCACTGACAACTTCTCAGGAAGAATTATTACTGTAAATGGTAAAATTACAGCGGCTCAAAACAAATGTTTATCAGAAGCCGCAGAGCTTTTTGGAAATGGAGTAGTAACTTTTACTACAAGATTAACGGTAGAAGTACAAGGAATTCCATACGATAAAATTGAAGATTTTAGAACCTATATTGCCAAGGAAGGTCTTGTAACCGGTGGTACAGGTTCTAAAGTGCGTCCGGTTGTGTCCTGTAAAGGTACTACCTGCCAATATGGATTAATTGATACCTTTGCATTGTCTGAAGAAATTCATAAGAGATTTTATAACGGATATTCCGATGTAGAGCTCCCTCACAAATTTAAAATTGCTGTGGGCGGATGTCCTAATAACTGTGTGAAACCAAATTTAAATGATTTAGGTATAATCGGACAAATGATACCTCATTATGATGAGGATTCCTGTAATGGGTGTAAAAAATGTTCCGTAGAAGAAGCCTGCCCAATCAGTGCAGCAAAGGTCATCGATAGTGTCCTTAATATAAATAAAGACGAATGCAACAACTGTGGACGCTGCATTGGCAAGTGTCACTTCGGTGCTATCAAAGACGGCAAGGTCGCTTACAAGATCTATATAGGCGGAATGTGGGGAAAACGTGTTGCTCACGGGAAATCTCTTAGTAAAATTTTCACTGACAAGGAAGAGGCCATGAACGTAATAGAAAAGGCTATCCTTTTATACGGAGAACAAGGCAGAGCTGGTGAACGCTTCGCTCAAACCATTGATAGACTTGGCTTTGAAAATATAAACGCTCAATTATTATCAAATGACCTTTTAGATAGAAAGAAGGAAATCCTGGAATCAAAGCATCACCTTGTAGGAGGGGCTACCTGTTAATCCGGGTTTGTATATCATTCATACCTATACCAGTTTACTACTTATTAGGTTAGAAAAAGCTTTCATTACTCTTTATTATAGATTTAGAGCAATGAAAGCTTTTTTATATTTACGAAAATGAATTCTACTACAAATAGAATATATACTGCTTCCTGCCTTCCTCCCCAACGAGCGCCTGCTGTGAGTTAACACTAAAAATTCTATTGATCTCTTTACTATCAAATACTACGTGTGGAGTATCATATATGACGATCTCCCCATTCTCCATCAAACAAACCTGATCGGAATAGGAAAGTGCATTATTTAAGTCATGAAGTACCATAACGATTGTTTTACCCAACATTTTCAGCTTTTTTACAATTTCTAATATTTCAAGCTGATGATTCATATCCAAATAGGTAGTTGGTTCATCCAGGAATACGATATCGGTATCCTGGGCTAAAACCATTGCTAAATAGACCTTTTGACGTTCGCCGCCAGAAAGCTCCCGAATGTTCTTATATATATATTCATTCAATTTGATATCCTCAATAGCCTTCTCAACAATTTCCCTGTCCTTTTTCTGAGGAGTACGGGAAAAGCCCAAATACGGATATCTGCCGTGCATAACCAAATGATAAACCGTAATATTTGGTACAGTTCTAATCTGAGGTAAAAAAGAAATTTTTCTGGCAAGCTCTTTGTTTGGAATATCAGAAATATCTTTGCCTCCTATCGTAATTTCGCCACGAAACGGTTTGATCATATTTGATGCTGTTCTTAATAACGTAGTCTTTCCGCAGCCGTTTTTACCTATGATACTTGTAACACTGCCCTCTTCAAAAGCTATATTTATATTCTTAATGACTTCAACTTTATTATAGCCTGCAGTAATATTGTCTAATTTAATCATAAAGCTGACCTCTCTTGCCTTTAATTAGCAGGTATATAAAAAACGGACCTCCCAGGAAAGACAGGATGATTCCAACAGGAATTTCATAGGGTGCAAAAAGTACCCGCGCAAGCAAATCACAAAGCAGAGTAAATATACTTCCTAACAAGGCAGATACCGGAAGTAAAATCCGATTATCATATCCAACAAAAAACCTGGATACATGAGGAATAATAAGTCCAATAAAGCCTATTAAGCCAGCAAAGCTTATGGCACTTCCTGCCAGCAATGCTGCAAGGATTAAAAACGTAAAGCGAAGCCTGGCTACACTTAAACCTAAGGATTTGGCGGTTTCGTCTCCTAACGCCAGTATATTCATATCGTAGCTTAGAATAAAAGCTACAAGAGACGCTACAACAATAAATAATCCGGCAAAACTCAGCTTATCCATTGTTATACCCGAAAAGCCTCCAATTAAAAATGCTGTGCGAGCGATCATTGTATCGGGCTTTAGAGTCAATACCGTATCCGTTATTGCTCCTATAAAGCTTGATACGGCAATTCCTGATAAAACGATTGCCATCCGGGATGCACCTGTCTTTTGCGCGATAAAATAGACGAAAAACACAGCCAGGATCGCACCGATAAAAGCTGCAATCGTTGTAAGGTATAAGCTTTCCGGGAAAAAAGCCGCAATGAATACAGTAAATAATCCCGCCCCTGAATTCACTCCAATGATGTTTGGACTTGCAAGAGAATTATTTAATACGGTCTGGAGTATAGCTCCCGACACTGATAAAGCACAACCTGCAAGAACTGCAGCCAGCGTTCTTGGTATCCTTACAAAGCTTATAATCCTATAGGTTTTGGAGGTAGTATCTCCTTGCAGCATTGCAGAAACAATATCAGATAAAGAGATTTTTGATGAACCAATGCTGATACTCATAAACACTCCAATGATAAGTAACATTGTAAGAAAGACTATAACTGTAATGTTATAGCCCTTGCTGTTGTTATCCATAACAAGTAGACTTGCTTGCTGATCCCTCTTATTTAAATTCATCCGGATAAAGAATTTTTGCAATATATTCATAGCTCTCACCCCATTTTGCATTAGGTTTATAATGGAATAGCTCCTTTGGAAGCACAATATACCGATCGTTTTTTACGGCAGATAAATCACTCCATGCTGGATTTTTCTCTATTCCATCCTTTAAAGTCAGTAAAGCCTTTTCGCTGTCTCCCATAGTTACTACAAAAATATAATCGGGATTTTCCTGAATAATCTCTTCCATACTCAAATCCTCTAAAAGAGACTTATGCTTTGATGCGATATTTACAGTACCTAAGTCATTCAAAATTCTACAGGCCATGTTGTCGTCATTTTTTACTTTTACACCGCTAGAGAAAGCACGTAGAAATAATATTTCAGGATGATTCTTTCGGTCAATTTTTGATAGCACTGCATCGATTTGTTTCTTTACTGCTAAACCATTATTCTCATATAGCTCTTTATTACCTGTTATATCTGTACATATCTTGAGCATATCCAGATAATCTTCGAAATGCTCTACCTTAAAAAATGCAAAAGGTATCTTTGATTGTTTGAGTGTTTCTGCAGTCTTAACATGGCTTTCTATGTCTTGAGAAAGCAGGACAAAATCAGGAGAAAGAGCCATTAATTCTTCTACATTCGGTTCCTTTATTGTACCAACAATTTTCGCCCCATCGGGCAAATCCATTGCTCTCTCACTTAATACATCATCTGTTACCCCTAGAAGATTCCCTCCTGCCAACACCCAAGTTTCGGCATAGGAACCAACAAGAGAAACGACTCTTTGAGGCTTGTTTCCCAGTTTAACCGTATTTCCCAGAGAATCTGTAAAGCTATAGTAATATTGGATGTTAGCTTCTGCCTCCGGCTGGGCTTTGCATCCCGCAATCACCAGTGTAAACAAGCTAATAATAAGCAGCATAGAAAATATTCTTGTTGCTGCTTTGATATTTCCAGTTCTATAATCTTTGCTAAGTTTTTTATTAATGACATTCTTCATTTTATACAAACCTTGCTCGTTTATTTTACATATATCATATTACTTCATTTATGAATTGTAAAATATGATTATATGATAAATATGATAGGCATTACCTATATATCAAAGAGAATCGCTTCCGTAAAAAAACCTGCTCAATGAACGGCAGGTTTCGCTTTATTGCGCGTTAGTCTTTTTCGCGAATAAAAGATTAATAAGCAGGTTGATCTCCGAATTTCATCATCAAAATTTTTAATCGCTGCCCATCTCAATAATTCCTCTTTCTTTATTTTTGTGAAATAAGAATATATGACAGGGGTATGCCTTTATCACTTAAACTGCAAAAAGAACCTGTAAAATCAGACTCAAATTCTAATAGTTTGTTAATCTGCATGCCATTATCTATAATTTCATTCATTATATCAGCAAATGTATGCGAGTAGCTATAAAAAGTCCTTTTATAATCCTTGGAAGAATCGCTCATATATCCCATTCCGTTACTTTCTATCCACGGATCTTGCCTAAAATATGAATATACAAGTTTGTTCGGTGTAGAAGCATCAAAATTTTCTTCACCTTCCATTGCAAGCATACCTGTAACAGGGTGTATTTCATTGATAATCAAGTACCCTCCGTCTTTCAAACAGGTTGACACCTTGCTAAAAAAGGCATTCAGATCTTCAAACCAAGTTAGTGCTCCAACTGTTACAAAAATATAATCAAAAGCTCCATGATACCTGCTATCAATTTTTAATATATCTGTAGCCACAAAAGAACAATTCATCTGCAAATCCATAGCTGCCGAATTTGCGAAAGAAACCATGTTTTCAGCAATATCAAAGCCCACACCGCATTCTGCGCCCATTTTAAATAACGATAACAATTCTCGTCCATTGTTACAGCAGAATTGTGCAATCGTTTTACCTTTAAAATCAAAATTACAAAGTTCATCGATCAACACTTTTTCTAAAAATGGAAACCCATCCTTCTTAATTTGAGCAACGATATCTTCACTCCAGCCATCTTTTCGATTATCATACGCTTCTTCCCAAGCCATTTTATTCGATTCAATGTAATTCATAAACATATAACCTCCTGTTTTGTTAATACAATTCCATGGCACCTAAATCCAAATTTATTATACTACGAATCATCTGGTAAAAATAATCAAATCTTTCTAAAGTGATTTATTTTGAAATATAGATATTAAGTCATTATGAATTTGGGGAGATTTTCAATGTGGGACAGGGGGACAGGTACCTTGTCCCTACTAAATATCATACCATAATTTTCTACAATATAACAATTTTTAGCTCAATAGAGTACCCATAATTACAAGCCGATCTCTAGTGCTGTCCCCTGTCCTATTACGCAACAATATCGCGCCCCTTTTCGTGAGAACAAGCAATATTGACATATAATGTATATTCCATTAAACTAAAGATAATGTTTTTTCGATAATCTTGAAGAAAATTATTAATAAATGAAAAAATGCAAGATGTTTGATACAGATAATAAATTGTCGAGCTTTGGGAAAGCAATGTAAAGATAAGGATTATGAATATGTTGAATAACAAAAAACCTTTTCATTGGGTAGTGATAGCTTCGGTCATTGTCATAATAGGTATTTGTATTGTGCTGCTATCAAATCCCCGACTAAGAAATTTGAATCTAACATTAGCGAACGTAGAGAGTATGACGTTGGTTTCAGGGTTATATGATGCGAAGGATACTGTTACCATTGATAGTGAGAAATGGGTTGACATCGTAGATTTGATCAATACTGCCAAAAGAAGAAAGATTCCAGAAGATTATAGACCTACATATGGAG
>JAEZLF010000171.1 GCA_023435925.1 Bacillota bacterium | reverse complement strand
GAGCCGAAGACTTCCTGCCCCAGCATATCGCCGACCGCTCCTCTGATGGAATTTGCCCGGTTCATCAGGTCGATACAGCTTTGATCCAGCGGTGTTTTCGCCTTGACCTCGCAGTTAATGCAGGGTACGCCTGCAACTGCTGCAAACTTGGCAACCACTTCGGGCTGTGTCATATATTTTATGAATTTCATCCCCGCCCCGTTTTTTTTGGTATTCAGCTCACCAGTCAGATACCAGCCTGTTCCGGCGCCGCCGATAATATCCGTAGGATCGGCTTTTCCGCCGGGTACCATTGGCAGCGGTATAACCAGCGTATTCTCCCGGTCATGTATATTTCCCCTGGACCATGATCCCGAGATGAACATGGCGGCTTTTTTATTCGCAAAAAGCTCCGCACAGGCGCCCTGCTTGATGGTCAGGGCATCATCGGTAAAGGCCCGCCTGGCGTACAGCTCCCTGATCAGCTCCAGAGCCTTTGCCCAGCTGGGGTCGAACAGGGTAGAATGGCCTTCCTTGCCGCCCACAGACAGGATGAAGGTTTCAATGATATAATGGGGTTCATCTGAAAAAGCGCATGCGATGGGCGTAACATCGTGAGCCCGTAAAACAGGGATGGCATTGAGAATATCATCGTAAGTTTTGGGAATATCCAGGCCGCATTCTTCAAAAACGTCCCGGTTGACATACATGCCTTCAAAAAAGCCAAGGAACGGGAGCGCATAAAGTTTTCCATTGTATTTGCAGGTTTCCAGTGGGTCGGGCTTGAAGTTGGATGCCCATGATGGATCTGATTTCAATTCCTCTTCCCAGGTAATTACCTTGCCGGAATCCACCAGCGGCTTTCCAAGCGCGCCGTTAAAGCCATAGGTCACATCGGGCTCGTTGCCGGAGGCAAAATCGGTATTGACTTTGATTTTAAAGGCATCGCCCCCGGCTCCAGTGGCCTCATCGACAATCTGGATATCTTCGTTGTCCGCCATAAATTCCTTTAAAACCTGCTGCCATATATTCGTATAAGGATCTTCTCCCGTGAAGGTGGTGGCAACCCGTATGGTTGGGACTGCCTTCGCCATAGCTGCCGGATCTGCGCCCGCCATGGTTCCGCCGCCGGCTCCGTCTGCCGATCCGCAGCCTGTAATGCCCGAAGCCAGAAGGGCCGGTAGCAGGATGCCGGATAGAATAGCTGAAGACTTCTTCATCATTCATGCCCCCCAATAGGTAAAGGTGGAATATGCGGCATAGCCGCCAATATATTATACAGCCTTTATAAGAAAAAACAAATATGCCTTTCTTGGCAAATATTGTTCAATTGTGTCATGTTAATACATATATATAGGATTGAACATAAAATTATGTTAATATTTTATTGGCAGGGAAATGATTCCACCGGAAACATGCAGGAACAGATGATGCTGAATGAAGCAGAAACCGGAGAGTTTTATGAAGATTTCCTTATTGCGGTTTTATAGAAAAATATCACTTAAAACAAAACTCATGGTAATCGCGATCCTTTTTATTTTTTATCCCGTGGTCATCATCGGCTATATCGGTTACCGCAATTATGCCGATACGATGACCGACAAGGCTATAAGCGATATGCGCAGCTCTGCTGCGGAGCTGACCAGTCTGATCTCCGACAGGATGACAAAGCTGAGCCTGTATGCGGTTCAGATTTTTTACGACAATAAGATTTATGAGGCAAACCGGAGACTATCCAACGGAAGCCTGGATTACGAAACGGTCAATGATTTTAATGCATATCTTCAATCCAACCTGTACCTGAAAAGTGAAATTGACGAGATACTGATTCGGTTTGTAACAGACGGCAGAGTATTTCAGGTAAATAAAAGCATGGGTTCCAATACCGACAGCTACACGAAGATGGATGACCTATACAAGCAGGCACTGAAACACCACGGTAAACCCGTGTGGTATGCAGCCTTCAAGGACGGTAGGGCGGATGACCTTTATATAACAAAGATCATTTATGATATCAATGACATCAAAAGAGAAATCGGGTTGCTGGTATTTAAGGTCAATGAACAGTATTTGAAGGAAGTGCTGAATAATTACATGACCAATACCAGGCAAAATGTAAGCCTTTACGGAAGCGATGGCCGTGAAGTTTACACCTATATGCCTTTTGAAATAAACTACGGAACGCCTCTGAATGAGCTGGCCGGCACGCAGAACGGCACCGGAGCCAGAGAAATCAAAGCCGGAAATGATACGATCTATCTGCTTCATGAGACCATCATGCCCGACAGCTGGAAGCTGATTATGGCCATATCCTCCAATATATTGCTCAAGGATGTCCGCAATATCGCCAGGCTCATCCTGATTCTTTGTGCTGCGACCCTGCCCATATGCCTGCTGCTGGTCAACTTCCTGTATTCCGACATCATCAAACCCATCAACCTGCTGGTGAAACGCATGCACCAGGTCGAGAAGGGTGAAATCGGTATTACTATCGAGAATAGGCGGGAAGACGAATTCGGCTATATGAACAAAACCTTCAACAGAATGTCCCTGGAGATCAAAAACCTCATCAATACGGTATATAAAAAACAGATTGCAACGAAGGATGCAGAAATAAAGGCGCTTCAAGCCCAGATCAACCCTCATTTCCTTTACAATACGCTGGACTCCATCAATTGGAAGGCGAAAATCAACGGCGTGGATGAAATCAGCGAAATGGTGGCCGCATTATCTTCCATTATTGAAGCTAATCTCAACCGGAACAATGAGAAATTCATTACGCTGGAAAAGGAAATCGAATACATCAACAATTACTACCTGTTGCTGAAAAAACGCTACGGTAAAAAAATCAACCTGGAGCTGGAGGTGGAGGAGGATACGCTCAAATGTGTCATTCCAAAGCTGATCATACAGCCGATTGTTGAAAATGCCGTTTATCATGGACTCGAAATGAAGGTCGGAAGCGGTACCATTCATTTGAGAACCGGAGTGAAGGGAGACAGGATGTGGATCGAGGTGTTGGACGACGGTATCGGAATCGATGAAAACACACTGTGCACACTCAGTAATAATCTTGCCGATGCATTGACAGATGCCGCTTCCGGAATGGAAGAGGAGGATTTCACCATGGCCCGTTCCAGCATCGGCATCATAAATGTGCACAAAAGAATCAGACTTCTTTATGGAGAGGATTACGGGCTTCATATTACAAGCAGAGTAGCCGAAGGCACCAGAGTCGTCATAAGCCTGCCTGTCATTACGAAGGAGGCGGACGAAAATAAGGTAAAAGAGGTGGAGTATGGTTAAGGTGATGATCATCGATGATGAGGAAATTATCCGGGAAGGCCTGAAAAAGACTATCGACTGGGAGAGCGTGGATTGCACCATCATAGGTGAGGCGGAGGACGGGGCCTCAGGGTTGAAAGCTGCATTGTCGCTGAAGCCGGAGCTGATTTTTACCGATATCAGAATGCCCGGTGTGGACGGGCTTCAAATGATGGCCCGTTTAAGGGAAATGAAGCTTCCATGCAAAGTCATCATACTGACGGGTTTCAGGGATTTTGAATATGCTCAGGAGGCCGTAAAGCAAGGCGCTTTCAGATTTTTACTGAAGCCTGTACGGTCGGGGGACCTGATGCTCGCAATCTGCGAAGCTGTAAAAGAAATCAAATCGGATAGGTCTAAAAACGAAATATACAGCAACCTGGAAAAGAGGGTCAAGGAATACTATGGATTGGAACAGACTGAAACAGAGCATCCCGACAGGGAAAAGGCCGAGGAGGGTCAAGGGAACCCCACCTACCTCGTCGGAAAAGCTTTATCCTATATGAAGGCCAATTATTACCGTGATCTTAATCTGAAAACGGTTTCCGATGAAGTCTATGTAAGTACCTGGTATCTAAGCAAGCTGCTGAAAAAGGAAACAGGTGACAACTTCATCAATATCCTGAACCATATCAGGGTCGAAAATGCCAAAAAGCTGCTACAGGACCCCAAATATAAAATTTATGAAATAGCCGGCGCTGTCGGGTTTACAGATATCCCATATTTTACGAAAACCTTTAAAAAAGTCACCGGACTAACGCCAATGGAATACAAGAACAGCCATGGCTGAGCCATCCGAGGGCCTATAACGAGGCCAAGATGTCCCCCACCTCGTTGAAACGCCGCTGAGGTTATGAAATTTTTCTACAAACGAAAAATTTCATTTTGAACCGAGGCGTTATAAGCTCAGAAACTTCTTCATACAGTCAGTGACTGCAGCCGCATCAGCCTCATTGGACATCTCGGCGAATATGCGCAGCAGCGGTTCCGTGCCGGAGAATCTTACAACGATCCAGCCGCCGTTTGCGAAGTAGAGCTTGAGCCCGTCAAGGTAGCTGATACGGGCGATATCAAAGCCCAGATCCGGAACTTCCTTCTGTTCAAACAACTTTCTTACAAGCCTGGTTTTCGTTTCGGCATCAAACCGCAGATCATTCTCTGACATGTAAAAAGTGCCGTAGGTCCTGTTTACTTCCTCAAGTAAAGCTGACAGGCTTTTGCCGGTAATACTCAGCAGTTCGATCAACAGACTGGCCGCAAAGATTCCGTCCTTACCGCTGATATGCCCGCGTATGGTCAGGCCGCCGCTGCTTTCACCGCCGATAAGCGCTTTTTTCTCATCCATCATGAAACTGATGTGTTTGAAGCCTACCGGCACTTCATGGCACTCTTCCCCGAAGCCGGCTGCGATATTATCCAGAAGGTGCGTAGTGGCTATGTTTCTTACTACACCACCCTTCCAGCCCTTGTATTTCAACAGGTAATAGTAGAGAAGTGCGAGAATGTTGTTGGGATGGATAAAATCGCCCTTTTCGTCGATTATTCCAAGGCGGTCGGCATCGCCGTCCGTACCGATACCTATGTCATAGCCCTGTTCCACTACAATATTCCGCAGGTGATTCAACGTATGTGTACCGGGAGAAGGAAGCCTTCCGCCGAACAACGTATCATGCCTGTCATTGATGACAGCCAGTTCGCATCTTGAAGTAATCAGAATGGTTTGCAGGCAGGTTTTTGAAACTCCGAACATGGGATCCAGTACAACCTTCAGCCTCCTGTTCTTTATAGCTTCCACATTGATCATGCCAAGGATGGTATCGATGTACTCGTTAAAAGGATCGATTATCTGTATGATGCCGGTTTTGTGACCCTGCACATAATCCATTCGCTTTATGTTTTGGGAGTCTACTTTTGCAATGCTTGCTTCAATTTCCGCAGTGACCTCCTCATTTGCATCTCTGCCACCTTTGGTGAACACTTTTACACCATTGTAATCGGCTGGGTTATGGCTTGCAGTAATTGCGCAGCCATATTCCGCAAGCAGGTATTTGACAGTGAACATTACAAGAGGGGTAGGAGCAACCTTATCAATAAAATAAACCTTTATACCGTTTCCCGCCATTACTTCGGCGATCCATACGGCTGCCTTGTCTGAAAGGAAGCGCCTGTCATATCCTATAACGAATCCATTTTCCGTACAGCTCTTTTTATTCATAAGATTAGCGACAGCCTGGGCCAGTATGGATACGTTCTCCTTCGTAAATTCTTCTCCAATCAATGCCCTCCAACCGCCGGTCCCAAATTTGATCATCATCATCCCACCTTAAGTTACATATTTTTGGAGATTTGTACCGATATCTGCGGTTCTCCATTTGGCTTTCATTATAAAAGCAGTGAACGATATTTGAAACAGGTCTACTTTGGCATATTTTGTTCAATATTGTTATTTGTGTAACAAGAAAGATTTGTACCAATATAATACAAGAAATAACAAGTTAATGGCATTTTCTTCTTACCAAACCCCGAATATACTTATATCATGCTCAACAGTTTCCGGTATCCGGAGCTGCTAAACGGACAAAAGACCTTGCAAATCCGGAGATCTATGAGCTTTATTAATTGGAATAAAAAGGCAGGTTTGATATGATTCAAAATATGATGAATTCAAGCGGGATTGCTTTAGAAAGAACAACAGTACTGAAACATGGGAGTTTTCAGAGGCATAAAAAAACCTTAATACTGTTGTCCATGGTGTTGCCCGGCGCGATCTGGCTTTTACTGCTGCGGTACCTGCCGATGTTTGGCATTGTGATGGCTTTTCAAAACTTTGAGATTTATTACGATAATCCCACCCTGCTCAATAACATCATACATAGTCCCTGGGTAGGACTGCAAAACTTCGAATTTCTGTTTGCCACAAGGGACTGTTGGTATATGCTTTTTAATACGATAGCCTACAATATTGTATTTATCATTTTAGGTACAATCATTTCGGTGACTTTCGCGATCATGATGAGCGAGCTTACTACAAAGCGCTTGATGAAAACCTATCAGACGATGATGTTCTTCCCGTTCTTTTTGAGTTGGGTAGTAGCCAGTTACTTTTTATACGCTTTCCTGGCGCCTGACGACGGCTTGCTGGTGCATTTGTTCAAGAACGCGGCAATAACTCAGACCGGGTGGTACAACGATACCAAGCCGTGGCCATACCTTATTGTATTTGCCCATATGTGGAAGAATGTCGGTTATACGGTTGTACTGTATATGGCAGCCATTGTCGGTATTGACACGAGCCTGTATGAAGCCGCCAGGATCGATGGTGCTTCAAAATGGCAGCAAATACGCCATGTCACACTTCCTCATTTAACTACGCTGATTGTTGTTCTGTTGATTATCAATGTAGGAAAAATATTCAACTCCGATTTCGGACTTTTCTACACTGTGCCTATGAATACCGGTGCGTTGATTCCTGTTACTCAAGTGGTTGATACCTATGTATACCGGGCGCTTATGAGCACCGGCGATATCGGCATGAGCACCGCTGCAGGCCTATTCCAGAGCGCCGTGGGATTTGTCCTTGTAATGATTACAAATACGATTGTCCGTAAGGTAGAGCCGGACAGCGCGATGTTTTAGGAGGAACCGCAAATGAACGCTACGATGATTAAAAGAAAACGTAATTCTCGTTTAGGTGCGATTAGCTTACCCTCGGAAATAATACTGCACATTATTCTTTTGGCCTTTGCGTTGACGTGTATTATACCATTTATCTTTTGCATTATTATTTCATTTACATCCAAGCAGAGCATAATAAATATAGGGTTTTCCTTCATTCCGCAATCGTGGTCGCTGGATGGCTACAAATACGTTTTCGATATGGGAAGACAGCTTTGGCTTTCCTACTTCAACAGCATATTTGTTTCGGTTACGGGTACTCTCGCAAGTGTCGCAATCTGTATTTTATACTCATATGCGCTATATCGCAGAGACTTCATATTTCGCAGATTCTTCACGTTATTCGCGGTATTTACCATGATGTTTACAGGCGGGCTTGCCCCCACATACCAGGTAAGCAGAGTAATGCTGGGCTTGAGCAATAATTACTGGGCGCTTATCGTTCCTCTGCTTGTAAACCCATTCAACTTCATTATCATGCGCACGTTCTTTCAGTCCAGCGTACCGGATTCGATCATTGAAGCCGCAACCATTGACGGCAGCGGAGAATACAACACGCTGCTGAAGGTTGTCATACCCATATCAAAACCGGGTATTGCCACCGTTGCTCTTCTGACGGTTCTGGCGTATTGGAACGACTGGTTCAGCGCCTTGATATACATAGACGACAACAGTTTTTATCCGCTCCAGTATCTGCTCTGGCAGCTGCAAAGCCAGATTGAATTCCTGGCGGCAAATTCAGGAAGAGGGCTAGAGTCGGTCGTCGACATGACGAAACTGCCGACACAGAGCTTCCGTATGGCCGTCGTCGTACTGATAGTCATACCCATAGCGTGCGCGTATCCGTTCTTCCAGCGTTATGTTGTAGCCGGCCTTACGGTCGGCTCGGTAAAGGGCTGATGGAATAACACAGATGTATCCGACATTAGGGAATGATCAATTAGCTATCTCAAAATAGGGAAGTTATTATTTGATCATGCCTTGAATTGCCGCTTACATAAATAAAGTTTAAGTTAAGGAGTGAAGACTATGAAAAAAATTCTGGCAATCGTGATCTGCATTACACTGGTGTTGTCCCTGTGTGTCTCTGCCGCAGCGGCTCCCGCGAAACCAAGCACGTCAAAATTTGTAAAGCTAACCTGGATGATGCATGGAAGTAACGTAAAAGACGACAAAGCAGTCATGGCAAAAGTAAATGCATTGCTCAAAAAGAAGATTAACGCCGAGCTTGAGATGAAGTGGGAAGGCTGGGGCACATATGACCAGAAGCAGACTCTGGCGCTCAACGGCGGCGCTCCGATCGACATCTACTTCACCTGCAGCTGGACTGCCAACACGTATCAAGCGACTGCAAAGAAGGGTGCTTTTGTACGCCTTGACGATCCAAAGAAGAATTTGCTTGCAAGCTGTGCTCCAAACCTGTTCAAGACCCTGCCTCAAGTTCTGGCACAAGCTGCCACGACGGACGGCAAGAAGGGTAAAGGCATTTATGCTATTCCGACATACAAGGAAATCGCACAGCAGTATCATTTCCTCTTCAACAAGAGGATTCTCGACAAGTATAAGATTGATGCGAGTCAAATAACATCAAACCTGAAGGACCTTGAGCCGTTGCTGAAGAAAATCAAGGAAGGCGAAGGCAAGGATTTCTATCCGATCAACTGCGACTATACCGTTTGGATGAGAGCGTTTACAAATACAGACCAAATGGAGAACAAGCTGCTGGTTGGATATGAATTCGATCCGGTTCATCCTTCCAAATCCGCCAAGTCATTCTTCAACCGTAATGCAAGCCCCGCATACAAGGAATATTGCGAGACGATGCACAAGTATTACGAAGCCGGATATATTAATCCTGCGGCGATTGCCAATAATCAGGTTATGAGTGAAACCTGGCAGAATACAAGAGCTTCCGGGCAGTGGGCATTTGATATTTTCCCGTATGTTCCAGGCGATGAAAACTCACTGACCGATCAGTACAACTATAAGTTTACTGTTAAGCCGGTTCAGGCGGGTATTATCTCCACTACGTCCGCCCGCGGCGCTATGAATGCGGTTTCAGTCACTTCAAAGAATCCGGACAGAGCTGTCATGCTGCTGAACCTCGTTAATACCGATCCAGAACTGCGTGCACTGCTTGCTTACGGTGTTGAAGGCGTGCATTATACGAAAGACGACGACAGAATAGTAATGAAGCCGAACAATGGTTTCTCACCATGGGTTTATGGTATGGCCAATGTAAACATACTGCCTCTGAAGGACAGCGATCCTGCCGACAAATATACAAGGATGTTCCCGAGGTTTAACAGGGCTGAAGGTCTGCCGATCCTTGGCTATGCACCCGATTTTGATCCTGTCAAGACTCAGATGGCTACCCTCAACAACCTTGCGGATCAGTACAACACAGGGTTGGTCACAGGTGCTTCCGATCCGGCTACAGTGCTTCCTGAGTTTAACAAGAAGCTCAAAGATGGAGGAATTGACGCTGTCATTGCAGAAGTGAATAAGCAGCTCAATGCTTTCCTCAACGCGAAGTA
>JAEZLF010000142.1 GCA_023435925.1 Bacillota bacterium | reverse complement strand
CAATAGGACAATACTTCTTCAAGCTTCTTTTTTTCAGGCTTATAGAAAAGCATGACCAGATCGAAAATTTTCCGGATTAAAAAGCTCTTGTACTTCGTATAATAGAACATCATCATCAACACCTCCTTCAATTTCCAATGGGGGCAAGCCCCCATACCCCCTCGCTGCGGGCAAAATGAATTCGCCCTACGCTACACTTCGTGCGCCACGCTTAAATGTGGCGTTGATCAACGTCGGGCTGGTCGATGACTTTGTCATCTGCTCGCCCATGCATCCTGAATGGGAGATTGTAACCCGCCACTGACAGCTTTTTCAATCGGTAACCCCCACCAAGGCTTTTTGCTTTAGCAAAAGAGCCAAAAGAGGAGGGGGACTGTGACGTTGTTCAATAACTCCCGTTTTTCAGTAAACCGTCATACTTGTCAACCATGGTAACGGTATCAAAAAGGACTTTCGCTTTTTCAAAGGATACCTTCCCCATGGAATCAAACAGCCCGCCATCTATCATTTTCTTTAAGGCCTCTGTCAGCTGGCCGATGTTTCCCGCTTCATACAGAAATCCGTTCCGGCCGTTCTCCACCAGTTCTCCTGCCCCACCAATATCTGAAAGCACAACCGGTTTGGCAAGCGCCATACTTTCGATAATGGCAATCGAAAGAGTCTCAACGGCCACCGAGGTTAAGGCAGCAATGTCAACAATTGAAAGATAAGGACGAACGTCCTGTACAAAACCTGTGATATACATATGCTTTGCTATACCCTTTTCCTCAGCGAACTTTTCCAAAAAGCTTCTCCTGATACCATCTCCTATTAGCAGCAGTTTGGCAGGATAACCTTGGGATATCAGGTTTTGCAGTGCCTCAATCATATCCTCATGCTTCTTTTCAGGCCGCAGATTTGCATTAATTCCTATCACAATATCTTCCGGTTTGAAACCCAAATCCGCTCTGATTGCAGCAGCGTCTGCCTGATACCCTTCAAACCTGCTTAATTCAATTCCATTATAAATAACAGAAGCTTTTTGGGGGTTGATTCTGTAATTGGTGATCCAGTGATTCATTTGCTTTTTACTGACAAATACAATCCGATCCATTCTGTTGAGAATCCTCATGTAGTACAGGTTTTGCAAAGTGTCTGCAAAGCCTTTAAAAAGTGTTGTATGCTGTATATCAATCATTTTGAAGCTGCGTCCGGTAAAAAAGCTTGCCAGATACCCATACAATGCCGGGTAGGAATTAACCATGATGAAGCTTTCCGGTCGATATTTCCGCAGAAGTCTGACGAGTCTGATGAGAGCTCTGAAATCTACATAGCTTCTTTTCCCAAGAACAACGATCTCAATACCCGGTGCCACCCGTTCTTTAATTGCCAGATCCTGATCCATACTGATGAGCAGGACTTCATCCCCTCTTGCTGAAAGGTTGTTTACCAATTCTACCGTCTGTACCTCCGCTCCTCCAAATCGAAGATTACTGATCATAACTGCCAGTTTCATATCTTTCACCTGCCTTCTCTGCTCTTGCCAAATAAGTAATAGAGACTCCCAACCCCAAATTAATCCACAAAAACGCATTTGTAAGTGCCGGAAAGAAAAAACTATCCGTAATGCCACGAACCATAAATGCAACAACCGATATTTCTATTCCAATTAAAATATCCAGGAATAATCTATCCTCAACAAACCGGTGGGTACGGATAAACCTCATTAAAAACCGGAAAAAGAAGACCAGGAAAAACAGTAACCCGATCAAACCGGCATCCAAAAGAAGATCCAGATACATACTGTGAGCATGACCCACCTGAAGAATTGCACCGCTCTTAAAGGAGTCTGAGCCCATGATGGCATACCGGCCTGCTCCGATGATCAGATTAAGCGGCTTATCCATGAATTCTTCCAGAAGCGGCATCCAGATCCGGTCCACACGCCCTGCTGAGATAGCGCTGATATCATTATTTGAAAGACCTGTCAAAGCTCTTTCGATAATGGAGCGGGGTATGAAAAACACAGACACCAGTGAAGCTGCTCCAACCCACGGCAAAAGCTTCGTTCTGTGTGAAAGTATAAAAAAGGCAAAGGTACATACTATGACAACAAAATATGCACTTCTGGAATAGATTACACCGATTGCAGCGAGAGACATGAATACACCCACGCCCCAAAACCAGCTTTTTTTACTTATGGCATAAGCCAGCAGAATAGGATACACCGCGATATAGAAATCCGCCAGGTTATTGTTGTGCATTCCCAGCACCTGAGAAAAACCTACCCGTACCTCTTCAAAATTTAGCTTATTGGGTGTGAAAAAGGCATACAGCACCAGTACGGCGGCAGAGAGAAGGAAAATCGAAAACAGCAGACTCAGAATTATTTTATGAATCTCTTCTGTGCTTCTTACAAATATACTGATCAGAATAAAGGGTAAGAAAATCAGCAGAGGCTTGATCAGATTAGAGAGCAAATATCTCATCAGACTGTATTGATCACTCCAGATCATGCTATATGTCTCTCCAATGTAAGCGGTGGAGCGTAAAATAGCTGCAGTGAACAGGATCAACAGGCCATAAATGAAAACCTGATCCTCACCTGAAAGTCTGGCAGGCTTCTTCTTCATAATGAGAAAGCCAACAGCGGCCATCGCCAGAAGATTGGCAGCTTTCATTCCGGGAATCCCTGCGATCTGTGAATCAAACAGAGAGGTTGCTGAGAAGGGTGTGGCTAATATGAGAAGAATGATACTGTAAACAGGCTTTGTAGTCATATATAGCATCAGTGCACACAAGAGGGCCAGCCCTATTGAGATCAATGGATTAATAACATTCACAGCAGATATGACAGCCGCTGCCGCCAAGGCCAATATGACAATCTTCACAGTTACGATTACTTTTTCTTTGGGCGATTGTTCTGCCGGAATTGGTATTTCTGCTTTTGCTGCCATTGCCATTTCTGTCGTTTCCAACGCTTTCATTTCATCCGCCCTCCTTTGCCCCGGTTTTCGCTGGCAGTTCAAACATCAGATCCCGGATAATTTCTTCATAGATCAAGCTGATGCCGGAAATATCATGGTTCCTCTTCACATAGCTCATGGCTTTATCACCCATAGCCGCCATTCTTTCCGGCGTGTTGCTTTTGATGAAATGGACGGCCTTAACCATATCCTCACCGCAAAAATATCCCAGTCCGTTGGCCTCGATAAATGAATCCGGATTGACATTGAAGGATAAAATCGGGGTCTTACCCAAACAGGCCTGGACAAAGGCGTTTGGAAAGCCTTCATATTCCGATGTGTTTACAAACAGCTTTGCTTCATTGTAATACTGCTGTATCCGGGCAAAAGGAACAAAATCAACAAACCGGAGATTCGGGTACAACCCAGCTTCCTCTTTTATTCTTTTCTGGAGTTCATTCTCTCCCGGCATTACCATGACAAATTGCTCCTCCGGCAGCTTCTTCACCAACTTCAAAAAAAGCTCGGGACGTTTCCAGCTCTGCGCTCTGGCAACCCACAGGATGGTTTTTTTCATATCAAACGGTATTTCATCCTGAATGAAGAAACCATTTTTAATGACCCGGCTATCAATATCCAAATTACTTTTTAACAGCTCCTTCTGAATCTCGGTCTGGCTGATAACGGAATCAGCATGATAAATACCGTAACGATAGAGAAAATGATACAAACGCCCTTTCTGTGCGGCATCCTCTAAATCCGTATCCAGATCATGGGCCAGCCGAAAAATGGTTTTGCTGCCTTTTAGTCTGCCAGGTAACAATGCAACCCAGCCAAGCATTTCGTTATAGGCTTCAACGAAGCAAACATCACAATCCATTTTTAAAACCTCTGATATAATGTTCAATCGCCTCAGAAGCCTTGATGAGACACTTGTGTATTTCTCCAGATTCATATAGCTGAATTTCCGGACCTTTATTGCGCCATATCTCTCCTCCTGCTTCTGTCCGAAATCACCTACATAAAAGGTAATATCATATTTATCATTCTCCGCAAGCTTTTTTGCAAGATTATATGCATCAATTTCGGCTCCTCCAAAAACCGTATCGGATTTCTCATTGAAAAGAGGGTATGCCAAAAATGAAATAAAGGATAGCTTAATTTTTTTCATATCAATCACCACCGGTTTCCGTGTAAATTGTTATACTCTTACCACCGTTACTTTATATGGAAACAAGGTCCCTCAACCGCTTTTGCTTTTAACACCTTTACATGCCTTTTCATGCCTCAAAGACCATTTTCTACTATCCTCATTACTTCATACCTGTTCCGTATCAACCGCTTTCTTATGCAATCCGGTAGAGGTTTTTGACAAGATGAATCCAAAACTTTTTTTGATTTCCTCCCTGTTGATTCCGGTCACATATCCGATTACCAGATTCAGCAGGATGAATAGCAGGGATACCCACGCGATATGTATAACTTTCTGCATGAAGGACCCATCAGCGCCTGCTTTCATATCAAATATGAAAAACATAACAGCAACTCCGGTGTTCATTAGTGCATTTAGTGAAAAATACCGGATCACTTCTTTGCGATTAATAAAACCAAATTGGTGTCTCAGTAGAAAATACAGCAGCAGATAGAGATAAATATATTCCGCGGCAAGTGTTCCAACATTGTATCCCATATAACCGAAAAAATGGATCATCGGCCAAAGTATCAGGATATTCCCTACGCTTTGAGATGTTTGCCACCAGAAGGACACACGCTGGATCTGCTTTGCAATGATCAACCGCACAACAAAACCGTTGATCAGTGCATAAGGCAGTGACAGCATTAAATACCGCAGAAAAACGCTGGTCAGCATGACCGATTCGCTTGTGAATTCACCACGCTCGAACAAAATGGAAATGATTGCGTCAGAATTGAGGGAAATTACAAAGCTAAAGGGTATGATCAAAAAAATACTCATCCTCAGATAGTTCAAAAATGTTTCGTTCAATCTTTCGAAATCTTTTTTTGCATAGATTTCAATAATATTCATCCCTACTACTGTCGTGATCTGTCCTACGATCACCATAGTAAATACCGTACTGATTTTCTGTCCGTAATCCATTGCTGAAAAAACACCGCTGGTGAAACCGGACATCAGGTACATCACCACAAAGCTGCTCAGAAAGGTGGTCATAAAGCCGCCAATGACAAATCCGATATTGCCCTTTATTTCACTGCTCAGGTGGTACCATTTAAAAGACGGCTTGCATTTCAGTACAATAAAAAACATAAAGTTCAGAAGGATAAACTGGGCCAGATTGCCTATCAACACGCCTATTGCAAGGCTTGTTACAGAAAACACATCCTTGAACAGCAAAACAAATACAATAATAATTATATTCTTCAGCATGTCCAACAGCATTGGCAGCGTAAAATACCGATATGAAGTAAAGATATCCAGAATAAAGGTATTTGCAATAATCAGAATGAACGTAGGAATAATAAATTGAATCATGCTGATATGATCTGTGATGTGTTCCGGGCTGAACCGGGAGAATAGAATCAGAATTTTCTCAGGCGCCAGCATCAAAACTGCTGTCACGGCTGCACCAACCGCCAGATATATAAAATAAATAAATGTGATAAATTTTTTGGAATCTTCCTCCGAGGAACCGTTACGCAGATATATCGCATTGGGGACTATCACCTGCTGGTTGACAGAGCTTAAGAGGGTGGAAAGCAATATGACCATGGAGAGCATGTAAAACAGGATATCTGTGCTGGTCTGAGTACCAAAAGCGTAAGACACAACAAGAGACTGAGCAAAGTTGAATACCTTGGCAAACATGCTCAGAGACATGGACATGATAATAGCTTTATTTGTGCTCTCCGCTCTCAGAAATCCTGTTTTCATAAATAATCCTCCAGTCTGACCCCCGTTTTGATGATTTTTGCAGGAACTCCTGCTGCAACACATCCTTCCGGAACATCCCTGATTACAACACTGTTTGCTCCGATAATGGCATTGTTACCGATTTTTACATCTCCAAGTACTCTGGCTCCAGAAGCAACATAGACCTTATTTCCTATCACCGGCACATTCTCGATCCGAGACCGTCCGCCTATCGTTATCCCCTGCCCCAAAACACAATCCTCGCCTATGACGCTTCTGGCATGTATCACCACTCCGATTCCTCCATAGGAACAATAAGTACCTTTACCAATCTGTGCTGTATAGGGTACAATACTGTTAAATAGCAAAAACTGAATATTGTAAATCAGCCGCGGCAATATGGGAATCTTTTTTCTATATAAAAACCGTGCTATCCTGTAAAATTGAATGACATTCATACGCCCACCTCATTTTCCTTTTAATACCCTGAAAGATAACATATGTAACATAGCTTTTTTGAGATATTTGAAAAAAGTGTCCTCTAAACTAGAAAAATAGGTAATTAAGACTATACAAATAAGACTTGTAGTATTATTGACAAAATTTATATATTCCCGTATTATTTACTTGTAAACAAATTTTTTTAGTAAAGTATAAAGGAGAGATTATTTTTAATGTCCAAAAAAATTGCAAGGCTCACAGCAATTATCACCCTGGCACTTGCACTCTTGACCACATCCACAGTTATCGCTTCCGAAGCATCCACAACTGTTTCTTATAACCCCAAAGAAATCTCATCCGTTCTAAACAATCCCTACATGGGATGGGCCCCCTGGGCAAGCGGTGGCCCTTACCAGCAGCCTCACAGACTTGTCTACATCAACGCGACCTGGCGTGAGCTTGAACCGACCAAGGGTAATTATGCCTTTGACAAACTGGAATCCAGTAATAAATTCAGTTACTGGACAAGCAAGGGTGTAAAAATTATTCTCCGCATTAACATGGATTACCCTGAACCCACCTCCCATAAGGATATTCCTGATTGGCTCTATGAAGAGATCAACGGCGATGGAACATGGTATGATATCGATTGGGGTAAGGGTTTTAGTCCAAACTACACCAATACGAAACTGATTGCCTACCATAAGGAATTGATTCGGGCATTGGCAGCCAGATACAACAATGACAACCGTGTTCCCATGATCGCATTGGGAAGTGTCGGACAATGGGGAGAATTCCATACGAAAAAAAGTGCCGGCTTTACAATACCCTTTCCGGGCGTAGCTGTAACCGACCAGTATGTTCAGCCCTATGTTGATTATTTCACCAATAAAATACTGTTGATGAGAAGACCATTCCAAATTGCCAAAGATAATCAGATGGGACTTTTCAACGATTCCTTCGGCAGTAAAGCACAGACCTATGATTATTTCAATGATTACATAGCAAATGGTTATAAGGATTATCTGACTGGAGAAACCCACCCTTCCATGAATGACTATTGGAAAACGGCGCCTTCCGGCGGTGAGATTGCCAACTATCCAGGTACCATGTATCTTCAGGATTCTACCATCGAAACGTCTCTCCAGATGCTTCGTGATAGCCACACCAGCTGGCTAGGGCCGTGTTCACCCGGACTCCAGGCTGCAGGCACAAGCCTCCAAAGCAACTTTGACAAGATGCTGACCACCATGGGCTACCGGTTTGTAATCCAGTCTGTTTCCCATGAGAGTAATATCATTTCCGGCAGCACTCTGGCAGTCAATATGGATTGGGTAAACAGAGGAGTAGCGCCTTTCTATTACAGTTGGCCGCTGGAACTATCTCTTGCAGATGCTTCCGGTAATATCGTTGCTCAAACAACCGTCAATGAAGATATCCGCACATGGCTGCCCGGTACGAAGCAAGTGGTCACTGCCGTAAATATACCGACATCTCTGGCTGCCGGCTCCTATACACTGTGTGCAGCAATCATTGACCCTGAAACAAATCAGCCCGGTATTGACCTTGCTATTGAAGGCAGAAGATCCGATGGAAGATATTCCCTCAGTCAGGTCACTATTGAACCCGAGCCTGTACCGGAGCCTCAACCTGAACCCGAGCCTGTACCGGAGCCTCATCCTGAACCCGAGCCCGTACCGGAGCCTCAACCGGAACCCGAGCCCGCGCCGGAATTACCTGTTGTCTCTTCATTGTCAATCAATGGATCAACATATGTAGAAATACCCAAATCCGGTGTGGTCTATTCCGACTACACTGCAACGGTTAAGGATGAAAACGGAAATCCAATGGCTGGTGAAACGGTTACATGGTACTTTACGGCTCCTGTAAATGGTGTAACACTATACCCTGATGACGGAAGTCTGGTTGTAAAGCCGGAAGCTGCACCGGGAAAAATAACACTAGTCGCCAAATCCAATGCAAAAGGCGAAATCTTGGCAGAAAAGGAGCTGATCCTTTACGGTAGCCCGGATCCGGTGGTGACATCAATCGAAATCAGTGGTTCCACCTATATTCAGATACCGAAAAAGGGTGTGACCTATTCCGACTACACCGCGGT
>JAEZLF010000046.1 GCA_023435925.1 Bacillota bacterium | reverse complement strand
GTGCCTTTGAAGTCCTTCAGCGCCTGCTTTAATTCCTCCTTTGCATCCACATCCAGGTGATTTGTTGGCTCATCCAATACAAGCCAGTTTACATCCCGGAGCATCAGCTTGCACAGACGGACTTTTGCACTTTCACCGCCACTGAGCACCATCATCTGGCTGGTTATGTGTTCGGTAGTCAGACCGCATTTTGCAAGAGCTCCCCGCACTTCTGCATTACTCATTCCAGGATATTCATTCCAAATTTCTTCCAATGCAGTATTACTTGACCGGTCGGCTTCCTGTTCGAAATATCCCGGAAAGAGATAGTCATCCAGTATAATTTCACCGGAAACCGGCTTAATGATACCTAACAGCGTTTTCAAAAGCGTGGTCTTGCCAAGCCCATTCACACCCTTGACGGCAACCTTTTGGCCGCGTTCCAGAGAAAGCTCGAGGGGTTTTGTCAAAGGTCGATCATAGCCAATCACCAGCTGATTTGCTTGAAAAATGTATCTGCCGGGTGCTCTGGCTTCTCTGAACTTAAACACCGGTTTTACCTTTTCCTTGTTTTTCTCTATGATATCCATTTTATCAAGCATCTTCTGGCGACTTCTTGCCAAAGTGGCTGTCGCAGCTCTGGCTTTATTTCTTGCCACGAAATCTTCAAGCCGCTCGATCTCCTTTTGCTGCTTGTCATAAGCAATTTGGTTCTGCTGCTTTTTCAGCTGGTACATCTGCTGGAACTGCTCATAATTTCCTATATATCTGGTCAGTACTGCATTCTCTACATGATAAATCACATTGACCACTTCATTTAGAAAAGGAATATCATGTGACACCAGAATAAAGCTGTTCTCATAATTCTTCAGAAAATTTTTGAGCCAGTATATATGGTTTTCGTCCAGAAAATTTGTGGGCTCATCCAATATCAGAATCATGGGGTTTTGCAGCAGAAGCTTTGTCAAGAGAACCTTTGACCTTTGCCCTCCGCTCAGGGTGCTGACATCCTTGTCGAGACCAATTTCACCAAGGCCAAGGCCATTGGCCACTTCTTCGATTTTGGCATCCAGCGTATAGAAGCCGCTGTGCTCCAGTTCACTTTGAACTTCGCCTACATCCTCCATCATGCCGGCCATTTCATCCTCGGATACGCTGGACATTTTTTCATAAATCTGCAGCATCTCCTGCTCCAGATCAAACATATGCCTAAAGGCTTCACGCAGAACCTCCCGGATTGTTTTACCCTGCGTCAGGACTGTATGCTGGTCCAGATAACCGGTGGTTATCCGGTTGCACCATTCTACCTTGCCCTCATCAGGCATCAGCTTACCGGTAATAATATTTAAAAAGGTTGATTTACCTTCTCCGTTTGCTCCTACCAGACCTACATGCTCTCCTTTTAAAAGCCGGAAGGATGCGTTCTCTAATATCCTCCGGGCGCCAAAGCCGTGATTTACATTTTCTACATTAAGAATGCTCATAAGTACCCTTTACCCCTATCTATTTTTGCCCGATATGATAAAAACAATGTCAAGGCCTTATAGATTATAACATAAATAGAACAACGATCATTACAGGAATTTGAGGAATTCAATACCGTTAACTTATACCCTTGCGATACTGCCCCGGTGAAATACCTACGGTTTTTTTGAACATTCGCAGGAAGTTGGAGTAATCATTAAAGCCAGATCTGGTACAGGCTTCTGTGACATTACAGCCATCGGAAAGCAGTTTTTTCGCTTTTGAGATCCTTTTATACAGGATATATTCATGAAGGCTGCTATTGGTGACCTTCTTAAAAAGCCGGATCAGATGAAAACGATTGATAAAGAAGCGTTGCTCCAGAAACTCCAAAGAGAGATTATTTTCCAGGTTTGAATCAATATAGTCCAATATCGGTACCAGCTTTTCCGGAACACTGAGGGATTCTTTTCCCGGCGGGAGGGTGCTTGAGAAGACCCTGTTAATGAAGACCAACAATTCAAGAAAAGCGGTTAGCTTCAATATATCGGAGCCATTGGAGATATCGTTTCCCAGCACTTCTAATTTCCCAAAAAGCTTCATTATATCTTCACTCTGCTTCCGGTTCAGGCTGATGAGATTTTGTTCACCGTCCGGGCGGTCATTAAAGCAGCTCAACAAGTTGAAGGTGGGGGAGCTGAGCTGCTGGGGTATTCTGGAATCGAAATGGATGACAATCCTTTCATAGGGCTCGCCGGGAAAAAAGAAGGGCTTGTGAATTTCATTGCTGTTCATAAGCAAAAGGTCTCCAAAATGCAGTGTATGAACCTTTTTCCCAATAAAATAGTTGACATTTCCAGAGATAAAAAAGTAGATCTCATAGCGGTCATGAAGATGAAAATCTGCCTGCTCCGGATTTTCGATTCTGGAATGGCCAAAATGAATTGCTCCGGCGACGTTTTTGTAATACAACTCCATACAGTATAACTCCTTTAGACGGATGTCAAGATAAGCCATAATATTATCAATAAATGCAATGATTATGGATAAATTATATATTAAACTTTTGATATAGTAAAGGCTTGAAGGGGTGAAGAGGATGAATCTAATGAGTATTGCAGCCCAGCTATATACCCTGAGGGACTTTTTGAAAACGCCGGAGGATATCGGACAGGCACTAAAAAAAGTGAAAAAAATTGGCTATCAGGCTGTTCAGGCATCCGGAGTGGGGCCTGTTGATCCTTTTGTATTCAGGCAATTGGCCGATGATGCGGGAGTTCGTATCTGTGCAACCCATATTTCCTATGACCGGTTGAAAAATGATCTGAAGGCAGTTATACAGGAGCATAAGGCCTGGGATTGCCGCTATGTAGGCCTGGGATGCATGCCGGAGCAATTTAGAGGAAGCAGAGAAGGCTATCTTGCATTTGCGAAAGAGTTTATTGAGATATCAAAGGGAATTTTTGATCAGGGCTTGAAATTTATATATCACAATCACAGTTTTGAGTTTGAGAAGTTTGATGGTGTAACAGGGTTGGAATTACTATTATCAAACACGGATCCGGAGACCTTCGGGTTTGAGTTGGACACCTATTGGGTGCAAGCCGGCGGGGCCAATCCGGTTGAATGGATTGAAAAGGTGCAGGGCCGTATGGAGGTCGTCCATTTCAAGGATATGGCTGTCAAGGGCTTCAACCAGCTGTTTGCAGAAATTGGGGAAGGAAATCTGAATTGGCCTGCGATTATCAATGCCTGCAGAGAAACCGGCGTGCAATGGTATGCGGTGGAACAGGACAAATGCCTTCGTGACCCCTTTGAGAGCCTTCAGATGAGCTTTAATTATTTGAGAGAGCTTTTGAATGTAGGCGATCCATTTTCCCAGGAATGATAGGTATCAAGAAGAAATATATAAAAATATATGAATCGGTGATGAGGAGGAAATTATGAGCAAATTTATTATTAGTGCTTTTGCAGATGAAATCGATCCTATGCTGACAACTCAGATGGATGTATTGGATCACCATGGTATCCGGTATATCGAAATGCGCGGAGTAAATGGTAAAAATTTGGTGGAGCATACTCTGGAGGAGGTCAGAGAAATCAAGAAGCAGTTGGATGCCAGAGGCTTCAGAATCTCAGCTATAGGGTCGCCTATCGGAAAGATCGGGATCACTGAGGACTTTGAACCGCATCTGTCCCTTTTCAGACATACCATCGAGATTGCTAAAATATTGGAGACTTCCTATATCCGGATGTTTAGCTTTTACATACCTGAAGGAGAGAATCCCGATAAGTACAGAGAGGAAGTCATGAGGCGCTGGAGCTGTTTTATCAAAGCAGCTGAGGGAACCGGCCTGACACTGCTTCACGAAAATGAAAAGGGAATTTACGGAGACACGGCCGAGCGCTGTCTCGACCTTCTAGAGACGATGAATTGCAGTTGTATGAAAGCAATCTTCGATCCGGCCAACTTTGTTCAATGCAATGTAAAAAACTATCCTGATGCTTTTCAACTGTTGAAAAAGTATGTCGTGTATATGCATATCAAGGATGCCCTTTATAAGGATCACAGTGTAGTACCGTCGGGACACGGAGACGGGAAAGTAAGGGAAATATTGGCGGAACTAAAAAACAGCGGATTTGAAGGCTTCCTTTCGCTGGAGCCCCACCTGGGTGACTTCGTGGGTTTTGCAGCACTGGAACCGGATTCCCCGGCTAATCAATTACCGGAAGGCGGACAGAAGCAGTTTGCTATTGCAGCGGAAGCATTGAATAGAATACTAGCTGAGTTATAACGAGGTCAAGATGTCCCACACCTCTATAGGAGGCGGGTACAGTTTTGGTTTGCAGGCGGTGAGCATATCTCCCGCCTCGTTGAAACACTGCTGAAGTAAGAAAATTTTTCTCCAAACGAAAAATTTTCTTTGAACCGAAGTGTTATAAGCTAAATAGTAGCACTTTTTGCATTGTAACGAAGGGAGACAGAATGATGGGTAAGATACGCATAGGAATCATTGGTGTTGGTAATATGGGAAGCAGTCATGCCAGGCTATTGGCCGGCGGTGATGTACCGGGAGCAGAATTGACGGCAATCTGTGATTGTAATCCGGATCGTCTGAAGTGGGCAAGAGAGACTTTTGGAGAGAAGGTGCAGCTGTTTGAACGCTCAGAAGAATTATTTGCAGCTCAGGCGGTAGATGCTGTTCTTATCGCGACACCTCATTATGACCATCCAAATCTGGCCATTGATGCATTTAAAAATAATCTGCATGTATTAATTGAGAAACCGGCAGGTGTTTATACCCGACAGGTCAGAGAAATGAATGAAGCGGCTCAGAAAACCGACAGAGTATTTGGAATCATGTATAATCAACGGACAAACCCCCTTTACCAGAAAGTCAGAGAACTGATTCAGACAGGTGAGCTGGGTGAAATCAAGCGGGTCAACTGGATTATTACTACCTGGTACCGTTCCCAGAGCTACTATAATTCCGGAGGATGGCGCGCCACCTGGGCCGGAGAGGGCGGCGGTGTTCTGTTGAACCAGTGCCCTCATCAGCTGGACCTATGGCAATGGATCTGCGGCATGCCCGAACGTGTCCGCACTTTTATGGCCTTTGGGAAATACCATGATATTGAGGTGGAAGATGATGTAACAACTTATATGGAATATAAAAATGGCGCAACCGGTGTGTTTATTACCAGCACGGCTGATACACCCGGGACAAACCGTTTTGAGATTCTTGGGGATAAGGGAAAGGTTGTCATTGAGGAAGGGAAAATGGCATTTTGGCGTCTCCCGGTTTCTGAGAGGCAGTTTAACAGTGAATACACCGGTGGCTTCGGCGAGCCTGAAAGCTGGAGATGCGAAATCCCCATCAAGGGAACCGAAACAGCTCATCTTGGCATTTTAATTGACTGGGTAACTGCCATTGAGAAAGGCACATCACTGCTGGCGCCTGGTATTGAAGGAATCAACGGTCTGACGCTGTCAAATGCAATGCACCTGTCCGCATGGACAAATGACTGGGTGGAGCTTCCGATCAATGAAGATTTATTTTATGAAAAATTGCAGGAAAGGGTAAAGAATTCTTCCTACATGAAGCCGGCCGTTGCAGCTATAACACTGGATGTGAAGGGAACTCACTAGAATGAAAGTCTTAAATACAGCAGTTATCGGGTGTGGAAGTATCTGCGCCAGCCACACCGACGCCATTTCTGATCTGAAAACCTCCATGCTTTACGGCGTTTGCGATATCGACAGAGAAAGAGCAGAAGGAACGGCACACCGGCTCAATTGTGCCTGCTTTACAGACTACCGGGAGCTTCTGAAGGACAATAAGGTAGATGTTGTACACATATGCACCCCGCATTATCTCCATGCCCCCATGGCGATTGAAGCCATGCTCTGCGGGAAGCATGTTTTGACAGAGAAGCCTGTCTCCATTTCAACCGCTGATGCTGCAGAGATGATCAGGATTTCCCGCGAAACCGGAAAAACATTGGGAGTCTGTTTCCAAAACAGATATAACGGAACCTCTCGAAGGATCAAGGAATTGCTTCAATCCGGACAGGCGGGGAAAATACTGGGAGCTAAGGCGTTGGTTACCTGGTTCAGAGATGAAAAGTACTACACGGAGAGTGAATGGCGTGGCAGGCGTGCAAAGGAAGGCGGAGGGGTGCTGATCAACCAGGCTATCCATACGCTGGATCTTGTGCAATGGTTTATGGGGGAAGTGGACGGCATTAAGGCCCATGTGGATACCAGGCTTCTGAAGGGTATCATTGAGGTGGAGGATACGGCTGATGCTGCAATTACCTTCAAAAACGGAAGCAGCTGTCTATTCTTTGCTACCAATAACTATGCGGCTAATTCGCCTGTCGAAATTGAAATCATCTGTGAACAGGCAGTGATCCGGTTACGGGACAAGCTGACCATCACATGGCGCGATGGTGCAGTGGAACAGGTGACAGAGGAAGATAGAGCCACAGGCGGGAAAGCTTATTGGGGCTGCAGCCATAGGTACCTGATTCGGGATTTCCATGAAAAACTTCACAATGGTGAGAAATTTGAACTGGATGGAGAGCAGGGAGCTATAACGATTAAAATGATTGAGACCATTTATCGGTCTTCGGAAACCGGGGAGTACGTAAAACTCCTATAAAGAACTCACCACGCTACAGCGTACAAAGTCTCTTAAACCTGAACACTCGGAGATGTACCAACAATTTCAAAACTATGCGGATACACCGGTGACGCCGATGTATCCGCACGGTGTCAGGAACAGTCTCACTATATAAACACCATGTATTCAAGGGCTTTATAAACAGAATAAGCGATCGCAAAACCAAGGGTCACATCGGTTGGATAATGGACACCTAAATAGACTCTTGAAATGCCGACCAGCACCGCAATGGACACCGCCGCTATTTTGATATAGGGGAAAAACACGGACAGCATCAGTGCAATGGATAATGCTGAGCCTGAGTGGCCTGATGGCAGTGAATATTTGCATTTGGGCGGATTGATGGGGACAGCCCATTCCAAAGTCTTATATGGACGAGGCCTGTTTACGATTCTTTTTAATATGTGAATCACAAACTGGCTGGCTAATAAGTTCAGCACAAGCATATAGCCCATTTGCTTGTTATATAACATAACAGCAATGGAAATCGTGACGGCAGCAACGGTGGAACCGGCCTGCGTCAAGCTTTTCATTACCGTATCTAATACATTGCAGTGAATCTTTCTGTTCAAGGCATAAAAGCACCATATATCATTCTTTTTAATTATATTTACAATTCCGGACATTCGTTGGCTCCTCACAAATTAAACTTAATTTATCGACTCACGATATAATTATACTATACTATTACTCAATTTGGTGTTTCCTTTTTGATGATATTATAGTAAATTTATTGTTAATTTTCACGATTATACGTGCGAGATATCACTGATACTGATAATTTTGCTGATAATTTTTTGCCGTATATAATTTTATTGAATAAGTCTCAAAATAATTATATACTGTAGCATATTTGTGTAAACTGTACATGATGCAAAAATAACTTCCTGAGCATATTACTGCAGAAATGATTTGATAGGGATGCAGAAGGGTATTTATACAAATGGTGAAAGGTAATATAAGTTGAAATAGAAAAGGAGCAATATCATACAAAGATGAAATTTAAAGAATTAGACTTATCCAATGAAGTACAAAGAGCTGTTGATGACCTGGGATTTGAAGAAGCAACTCCAATACAAGCGCAAGCCATTCCTCATATTTTTGACGGGAAAGATATTATCGGCCAGGCTCAAACCGGGACAGGAAAAACCTGTGCTTTTGGCATACCGGCAGTGGAAATGCTGGATCCCGAAATAGAAGGGATACAGGTTCTTATATTATGCCCTACGAGGGAGCTGGCGATACAATCGTCGGAAGAGCTGAAGAGCGTATCGAAATATAAGAACGGGATCAGAATCCTGCCGATATACGGCGGTCAGCCTATTGACAGACAAATACGAGCGCTGAAAAACCGGCCTCAGATTATCATCGGGACACCGGGCCGGGTAATGGATCATATGAGACGGAGGACGCTGAAACTGGGGAACCTTAAAATGGTGATTCTGGATGAAGCAGATGAGATGCTCAACATGGGATTTCGTGAGGATATGGACACCATTCTGAAGGAAGTCCCTGAGGACAGGCAGACCATACTATTCTCTGCGACCATGCCCAAAGAGATACTGGAGTTGACGAAAAAATACCAAAAGAATCCCATCCATGTTCAGATATCACGTAAAGTCCTTACAGTTCCCAGTATTGCGCAATATTACCTCATGGTGAGCGGTTCATCGAAGACGGAGGTATTATCCAGGATCATTGATGCTAATGATGTTAAGCTATCTCTGGTTTTTTGCAATACCAAAAAGCGTGTTGACGAACTGACATCGGATCTTCAATCGAGAGGCTATGCAGCAGAGGCTCTCCATGGCGATATGCGGCAGGAGCAGAGAGACAAGGTCATGGCCAAGTTCAGAGGCGGGCAGATTGACATTCTTATAGCAACGGATGTTGCAGCCAGAGGAATTGATGTGGACGATGTTGAAGCGGTATTCAACTACGACTTGCCGAGCGATGATGAGTATTATGTTCACAGGATAGGAAGAACGGGAAGAGCAGGAAGAGAGGGCAAAGCCTACTCATTCGTTGTTGGACGTGAGATCAACAAGTTGAAGGATATTCAACGGTTTACCAAATCCTCCATTACACCTATGAAGCCGCCAACGATTATGGATGTGGAAGAAAGCAAGATAAGTAAGCTGATGGTAACCGCCAAGCAGATCATTACAAAGGGTGGGTTTGACAAGTATTCCGCTTATATTGAGAAAACCATGGAGGAAATGAACGCTGTCAACGGTGAGGAGCACTATGTCAGTCATCTGGATTTTGCGGCAGCGTTGCTTCAGATGGCGTTTGAACCCGGCAATACAGATATTTGCAAAGCCGATACAGTGCTTGAGGACGAAGATGAGGAATCCGGTGCGGAGGAAGGCTTTGTAAGACTATTTATCAATGTGGGCAGTAAAGATAGGATCATGCCAGGTAATATTGTGCAGAGTATTGCCTCTACCTCCGGCTTGCCCGGAAAGCTGATTGGCGCTATTGACATATTTGACAGCTATACCTTTGTAGAGGTTCCGAGGGAGTATGCGCACAAGGTTCTGGATTCTATGAAGAACTATACGCTAAAGGGCAGAAAGGTTAATATAGAACGGTCCAACAAGAGACCGACGGTAAAGAGACATTTTGGCAGTAAAAGAAGGTAATGTATATGGGCGTATGCTATGTAGAGGGGATCATGTATTGAATTACTTGAATGTCGAAGAAGGCATATTTATTTCTCGACCAAACCGCTTTATTGCAAATGTAGTGATAAACGGGGAAATGGAAGTTGCGCATGTTAAGAACACAGGGAGATGTAAAGAGCTACTGGTAGAGGGTGCGACTGTCTATTTGCAGCATCATGGAAATATCAACAGAAAGACGCAGTGGTCACTAATCAGCGTGAAAAAAGGAAGCCGGATGGTGAATATCGATTCGCAGGCTCCGAACAAAGTGGTATTTGAATGGCTCAAAACGGGGTCATTCCTTGACAATATAAAAAGAATCAAGCCGGAGTTTACATATGGTGATTCGAGGATTGACTTTCTCGTTGAGACAAATATGGACAAGGTTCTCATTGAAGTAAAAGGCGTGACACTGGAAGAAAACGGTGTGGCCATGTTTCCTGATGCACCGACGGAAAGAGGGGTCAGACACATTTTCGAGCTGTGTAAAAGCCTGGAGCAAGGGTATAAGGCCTACGTCATATTTGTCATTCAGATGGAAGAGGTGCAGTATTTTACTCCAAATGTCAGAACACACAAGGAATTCGCCGACGCTTTGCTGTATGCGAGGGGTAAAGGGGTTCGGATTATAGCGGTTGACTGCTATGCAGGTGTAGATATGCTGCGGATCAAGGATCGTGTTTGCACGGTGCTATGACATAGCCGGCAGTGCTTCGTGAGGCTGCCGAAAAGCCGCCTTGGGTTCATACAATATTATGACTTCCATGAAAGACTAAGAAATGGTATACTTAAAGGTATAAATTTCCGATAATTTTATGATGGGAGTGAAAAAATTGGCGATGGGTAGACAAATGCGAATACTTGTGGTAGCAACATGCTATATCCTGACTTGTTTTATGATTACCCCTTTTTTCGCACCCTCTTATGCTGATTCGAGTGATCCGGTATATGAGGAACTAATAAACGCCGGTACTACAGTCTCAGCAATAACAGTGAAAACACCGGATCAAGCCGGTGCGGATGAAGAGTCCGGAACAAAAGCCTTGTCCGGCGCAGCAATAAGTGCAACGGCTTCAACATCTTCAGCAGCATTAGAAGTAGACGCGGATGCACCGGCGACAACTCCCGGAGCATTGAATGCTGATCTGGCAGATGATGACGACAGCCTTTGGTACCGTTCCGAGATCCCCATGATAAAGGAACATCAAAAACTGCTTTGGGACTATTGCCGGGAAAGGGGCCTGGATTATATCGATATGCTTGCCCTGATATCCCTGGAGAGTAATTTTAACGAAAAATGCTCTTCGAAAAAATGCAAAGGATATTTTCAGATTAGTTCAGTTCATCATAAAAATCTTTCGAAGACTCTGAAAACGGAGAACGACCCTCTGGATGGTGTAATCAATATCAACTGGGGAACAGCGATGTACAGCTGGATTCTTGCCGATGAACTTGTTCGGGATCTGGAGGGTAAAGAGCAGCGTGATGTGGCATTATCAATTTACCAGAGGGGGAGTGGTGGTTACAAAAAGTATGGTTTGAATAAGAGCTATCTAAAAAAATATTACAAAAAGCGAGATAAGATCGCACCATTATTTCTTTCCGAAGAGATCCAGTAATAATAGTAATGACAATAACACAGAACGAGGTTAGATAGATGTTGAAAATACCACTAATCGATATAGTTTTAGCATTTTCTAATGCGATTGATTTAGTTTGTCCGAAGTTGTCCAGCCATAATAAAAGAGTTGCATACATCGCTTATTGTATTTCCAATGAAATGGGGCTTAATGAGAAGGCAAAATCCAATATACTTATTGCCGGTTTCCTGCATGATTGCGGAGCGATCAGAGATGAAGAAAAGCTGAGGGCAGCCCGCTATGATTTTGGTTATACAGCATCGGAGAGGCATGAACATGGATTTGTCGGATGGAAATTGCTGCGGGATGTTGAAGAATTAAAAGCAGCTGCTGATATCATCAAATATCATCACATACATTGGGATGAAT
>JAEZLF010000035.1 GCA_023435925.1 Bacillota bacterium | reverse complement strand
AGTCCTTGAACACCCGTTCCATAAGGGTTTTACCGATTTGCTTTCCCCGATGTGTTTTTCTTACGAGCAAATCATATATATAAACACCGAAACCATCGTCTTCCCGACAGCGCACATAACCGCACACAAAGGTTTCATCATAAGCGATATATGCGATGCTTGATTCAAGTGCTTTTATATATTTACTGCGACCAATCGGTCCGTGATAATCACTCCAGTCGCCCCCCTCATCGATGAGCAAATTAAAAATCAAAGCTTGATGGCTCTTGAATTCTGCCAGAGGAAAATTCTATCGATTACTACATTGCCAAAGTCGGCCCTTTCTGAATTCTAAAGGACCGAATGCACTACTCTTCTGATTTAACATTCATCTTTTCCAGAAGAATAGGCATCGCTTTCTCATAATCATTCCTATATCCCCCAAATGTACCTTTCTCCAAAATTTCAAATCCAGCTTTCAGGTAAATTCCGATTGCCCTATAACTCCATGTCTGTGTGTGTAAATAAATATCTTTGTCCCCCTCAATACTTAATGCTTTTTCTATCCCTTTGAATACAACTGCTTTACCAAGTCCCAACCCTTGATATTCTGGTCTAACAGCAACCCAATGAACGGATGGGACGCGAAGTTCTCCTGTATAATTCCACCAAATTGTGAACGTTGCTATTTTTTCACCTTTTCTCGTTTGGACAAAAATCGCACGTCGTTCAACCTCCTTCAAATACAGTAAATATTCGGATTTGAAATAGGATTCGGCTTCTTCCTTAGTGGCAAATTCACAGTGATCCGGTATTTCATTGATATCTAATACTGCATGTATTATAGCAGGAAACCCTTCATCCAGAATTACTGGGAACAGTTCCTCTATAGGCTTAAGATTTAACCCTTTTTTGTCATACCATATCTGCAAAAAGCTAAAGCCGTTATCTTTCGCAAATTGCACTTCATCCCTATAATCATTGAAATACCGCGCGAGACAGCCAAACTCAATCATGTTTTCACCCCTGCTTTCTTTTCTACTTCGCAGCCATATATACGGCAAAATTGTAGTACTTCCAAACTACATCCACCGCTTTAAATCCGGCATCCTTCAGCATCTCAAAATGTTCCATCATTGGTACCGGCCTGTCTTCCTCATAGTATGTCGGAATCCATTTGCTTTCAACTTCATCCATTGGTACATTCACGCCCATAAAGTTTTTCCACTGCTCCATATAGCGTTCTTGAAGAATGTCTTTAGATGCGAGTACCACGTCTGCGTTTGCAAATACACCATCAGTATTAAGGCATGAATATATTTTTCTATAAAAATCAAGCTTATCCTCTTTTGTAACAAGATGATGGAGAGCAAGGGAAGACACAACAGCATCGTATTTTTTGTCAAAGTTGAAATCATAGAAGTTGCTGTTGATATAAGCTGCGTCCTGCGCATCACTCAACTTCCTGGCAGCTATTTGCAGCATTTTCCCTGAAATATCAAGGCATGTTATTTTAGCCTTTGGGTAGACATCTTTAACTGCACGTGAAATAGTACCTGTACCACAGCCCAAATCAATAACCTCAATATTTTCAGCATGGCCAAAAGGCAAAGTATTTACAAGAGCCTCAACCATCTGATGATAATAGGGTATGAGATTTTTTATTATACCGTCATACTGCTCAGCTTCCTCTTCAAAATGATTTTTAATTTTATTCATTCTATCCATAGCTACACCCCAGCCTTCTTTTCTAAATAAATAAACCGTCAAATTTACTGTTATGAGGAAACAAATATTAGAATTACATATCTTCCATGATTGGCTCTCCGTGCATAAACTCAGACTCAAGGCCTAAACTTTCAAAGTAACTGCACATTTATATACAAGCAACCCTTTCCCACTCGTCCTCCAGAATACTCATAATAATATCGGAATGGAAAGCCCCTTCAACAAATGCACTTTCCCTCAATATCCCATCTATCTTAAAGCCGCATTTTTCATAGCAGCCGATGGCACGCTTATTATACTCTAGAACCTTTAAGTCAACCCTATGCAGCTTCATTTCCTTAAAAGCATACTTCAGGATAAGCTTTGTAACCTCACTCCCTATACCTTTGGAAAGCAGAGAAACATCAAATATTCCGATTGCATAAGTTGCACTACGGTCAGCCCTTGAAATATGGTGCAGTCTTGCACTGCCAATACATTTACCATTATATTCAATAATCCATGAACACTCGTTTTTCGTAAAACTTTCATACCAAGCCACCCAATGTTCACGTTCAGGAAAGAGCGTTTTTCCATTCCGGTCTCCACCACACATATAGACAAATTCATCATTTTTTCCTAGAACACATCTGTCATCTATATCACTTTCTTTTATCTCCCTTAACAGAACTGTTTGCCCCTTGAGTTCCTTCATGATATTCACCTGCCTTAATGCATTGATTTCATTTAATCTATGTTCCACTCGAAAATATTCTCAAACCGCTGACCTTCTTTGTAAAGGTCATGCCACTCTGGCAGGGGGGCTATTCGGATGAGCTTTGCCCCAAGCTTTTCACAAGTTCGCTTGGATGCGGTGCTGGTATGGTTGTTGGTAATCAATACTTTTTTCATTCCATGAGCCCGAATGACCGGTGCAAGAAGACGGCAGGCTTTTTCGGCATAACCACGTCCGCGATGCTGCTCATCAACACCGTAACCTATTTGACCACCATTATATAGGCCATCTGTATAGCCAATACGTAAACAAATCTCACCGACACGTCTACTGTTGCGACGTATTTCAAACTCATAACCCGGAGCCCATTTCTTTTCAGGAATAGCAGACTTTTTGCCAATACAGGCAAGCTCTATTTCACCATCAGTCAGATCCGTATATAAAACAATGTACTCCCTTGCGGGTTGACCTTATGTGCCATGAGTATATGTATCATTGATCCCGGCATATAAATCCTCCTATCTCACCTCAATCCAATATCTCTGCATGACTCTACCCTTATCGTCAGTCACTTCATTTTCAAGAACACCATTGTTTTTAAGAATCGTTCCGGCAGAAGCAACATTATTTTTATCACAAGTAACAAGGGCTTTTTCAATACCAAGGGTTTTGCACTTTTTCAGGGCCAGCCGTAGCATTTCAGTCGCATAACCCTTTCTGCGTTCTGACGGCACAACACCATAACCGATATGTCCCCCATATTTGAGTAAATAATCGTTCAGCCTGTGCCGGATTTGTATTGTACCGACAAGCTTATCATCAGCAAAGGCAAAGTATGTAGTCGCCGGAACAAAACCACCGCTGTCCTTTTCAAGATCAGCATTGATTTTTTCTATCCATTGTTCATAGTTTTCTGCTTCATCAAGACCACCATCACCGTGGATTGTCAACTCTCCTTTATCAAAATGCTCCTGCCGGTAGGCAAGGGCGGATTCTTTGTGGTCTATAGCTGGGAAGACCAATTTTAGCCTGTTTTTACTCTTCCACATTTCCCATTCATCTCTAAGGATAGCATATGAATATTCATCGCCATATTTTTTAACGGAAAACTTATTTGCAGGTCTTCCTTCAAGAAAGCACCCCTCTCTGCGCATGCCAATCCGCTCCATAACACGATATGAGCCATAGTTTTCCGTGTCACAGTGAGCAATTATTCTGTGCAAACCCAACTCACCAAATCCAAACTCCAGGAGCCGATTACCCATTTCAGTACCAAAGCCCTTTTTCCAATAATGATTATGCAAAATCCAACCGATTTCCGCTTCATCATCACTCAAAATAGCAATATTACACGCACCGATAAGCTTTCCACTTGATTTTAGTACAGCAGCATATTGATAATTTTTGCATGGGATTTCCTCTGACTTCACAATAGCTTGTAAAATAAAAGCTTTGGTGTGTGATTCCTCATTTGGTCCCCAAACCATATACTGAACATTCTCAGCAACACTTGCATAATCGTGAACTGCTTCAAAATCGTTTTCCTCAAATGGGCGTAAAATCAAACGCTCTGTTTCAAGAATTTTCATAACCTTCAGCTCCATTCTTTTCATTATTACACTCTATAGTTGTACATTAACATGTAGACTTTTATAAATGCAAAAACCCCGCAGAATCACCTGTAAAGTGACTCCGTGGGGTATCATTCCACGTGTAGGGCTTCAGTGCCCCTATGCAGCTCAAGCGTATGGCCTTTATGCACACTCACCATTTTGGAACATTATTACATAGCAGGCTTGAACTTGTCAAGCACAATTTGCATGTTTTCCTGCATTTTCCGCGGTTTCAATGTAGTATTTTTTCTTTTATACTTTCATGCGGACATTTCATTACGAATCAAGAAATTTCGGCAGAATTTGCCCATTTATCAAAGGCGTTTCTGCTGTCATTTAATGTAAATCTGCGAAGAGTAAGCCTATCTGTTTTAATTGTTTGAGTACCTTTATGTATAATCATTAGAACCCCCTACTAATCATTAATGTGTGCTTCGCAATTACAATGGTTGTTTTTTGGATTTAACATTTTCTGAGCTTATTCCAAGAAGTCGAAGTCAAAGAAATCATAGTAAATGCAAAAAAATGGTAATACTTCTGTGAAACAACATAGGGAGTCATATGTGGCATTTTTAAAATATAAGAAAAAATTAAATTCTACCGTCTTTTGAAATATTTATCACTTTCTGTATACGGTGCAAGGCCACGAGGATTTGATCCATACACCACCGCCCCTACATGTACCAGCAATCTTCCTGGCTTCAGTTTCTTAATTTTTCTTAGCTTTTTGGCGTTTTTTATAGTAATAAAAAGCACCAATACAGAGGATCAACCCGGCAATTGCCGGTTTTAAAATAGACATTCCGGCTTCTCCACTAAATGCCACACTCCATAGAATTTTCAGCAGTGCCGCTGCAATCACAACGCCCAGAAGCCATTTCCAGTTTCTTTTCCAGGCAGCTATAATAAGAGCAATAAAGAATATTGGAACAGACAAGCTCATGATGATTTTGGGAGCCGTCCATACTCCTTTCAAGTATTCCATCTCAAATGCAAGAAATGACAATACCTGAGGGCTACTTGCCGCCGGAGCAGAAAACCAAAACATACTTGTGAATAGCGCAAACACAGAAGCAAATATTCCGGTCAGGCTTTTCTTAAAAGCAAACAATACAATAGGTATAATGAGTATCGGCCTTATATACCAGCTCAATACGTTGTGATGTCTTGCAAATGCCCAGTTGAAAAATACATCGTTTGTTAGAAATAACACAACAAATACTACGGTTGCGACTGCGAATAGTGTTCCTAATATAAAATCCATTTTCTTTGTCATCATTGCTATCCCCCATTTCATTAATTTATCTGTTTTTAATGCCATTAAAAATAATGTCAAGCAGTGAATTTACTAGTTTGCTCGCATCTTCATCAAAATGCTTATAGCTGATATCACCGAATTTGTTCATCATATATTCATTTACCGTTTTGTTAAGAGATTGCAGCATCATGCTTAATACCATTGTATCAATATTGCTGTCGATTTCTCCCTTTGACTTTGCATGATTTATCATTTGAATAAACAGTGACACCGATTGTTTATCTCCCTCCTTGATTACTGCCAGCTTTGCAGCCTCATTATTCTCTTTTGAAAATTGTTCACCCAAGGCAGCATATTTCGGATAAGCCCTGGCAAATTCGATGCCTTTAATAAACAACAGACGAATTTGCTCCAGCAGAGTTAATGTCTTAAATTCATCTAAAATTTCAGAAAAAAAAGTGATTTTTGCTTCTACTGCCAAGGTCATTACATATACATACAGATCAAGCTTATCCGTAAAGTATTGATAAAAGCTTCCTTTTGCAATATTTGAATTTTTACATATCTGATTAATACTGGCCGAATCGTAATTAGCAGTAGAAAATTCTTCTAAAGCAACTGATATCACCAGATTTCTTTTATCCTCGATTAAGTTAAAAAATGATGTATTTGGCATTATTGAGTCTCCTTTCACGCGGTGCGACCATCTGGTCATATCGTTAATTATATTATACGACTATGTGGTCACATTGTCAAAGAAATTAAAGCAAAGCTTTATTATTTCTAAATGAAGGCTTTGTTTTCGAGGCAGATAGCATATTAAGATATCTGCTTTAACTATTATTGACAATAAAAATTTATTTGACTATAATGTATAATATAGTCAAATAGTTTGAAGGAGGTATTATGCCAAAAGCATACTCCGATGCCGAGCGCTTGCATATCAAAAAACGTCTGATAGAAGAAGCCGAAGCTTGTCTCACTCAATATGGAATTCGGAAAACTTCAGTTGATGAATTGGTCAAGCGGGTAAATATCCCCAAAGGAACCTTTTATTTGTTCTATCCATCTAAAGAGATGCTTTTTTTTGAAGTATTTAATACACTCCATGATAAGATACAGACAGACCTGCTGCGCAGGCTTGACGGGTTGCGAAATAACGTCAACGTGGAGTCCCTTTCCGACTTAATCTTTCAGTTTTACAAACAGATGGATTCAACATTTATGTATTCGTTCATGGCAAGCGGGGAGCTTGATTTGTTGATTCGAAAGTTGCCGCCGGAGATTACCGAAGCTCATGTTCATAGAGATGATTTCAATATGGAACAGTTGCTTGCTGTGCTTCCCGGCAAGCACAGTGATAATGCTGTAAAATTATTCAGCGCCGCCTTGAGGGCTATTTTCTTTATGATGTCCCATCGCCGGGAAATTGGTGTGGATATATTTGATGAAACGATTAGGTTGATGTTGCGCGGCGTCATTACTCAATTGTTTGAGGAGGAAATACTGTGATAAGTGTACAAAATTTATGCTTTAGTTATACAAAAAAATCTTTTATTAAAGATATGAAATTCAATGTTTCAAGTGGCGAGATTTTTGGATTTTTAGGACCTTCCGGAGCGGGGAAAAGCACGCTGCAGAAGATACTTACGGGCCTGCTTACAACATACATGGGCAACGTGACCATTTTGGGTCGAGAGGTAAAAAAACAAAATAACGAGTTTTATGAAAATATCGGTGTAGACTTTGAGTTCCCAAGCCTGTATGAAAAACTAACCGCACGAGAAAACCTTTTGTTCTTTGCTTCGCTCTACAAAAAGCACCAGCCGATTGATCTACTTCTCGAAAGCGTAGGCCTGTTACCTGATGCAGACAAAAAAGTATCGGACTATTCCAAGGGGATGAAGGCACGGCTGAATTTTATCAAGGCACTGCTCCATGACCCGGCTTTGCTCTTCCTTGATGAGCCCACCTCCGGCCTTGATCCTTCCAATGCCAGGCGGATGAAGGATATTATTTTACAGGAAAAGGCCAGAGGGAAAACGATTTTGCTGACTACTCACAATATGTATGACGCAACCGAGCTATGCGACCGAGTGGCGTTCATCGTGGACGGAAACCTAAGGGCGCTGGATACACCGCGTAACTTGATTATGTCACGCGGAGCGGCCAAGGTTCGTTATACCTATTCTTATAATGGGCAGGAAAAACAAGAGGAAATTCCTCTAAGTCAAACAAGCAAAGATAGAATACTGAATCAACTCATTCAGGAAAACCGTTTGCTCTCCATCCACAGTAGCGAACCGACCTTGAACGAAATTTTTGTAGAGTTGACGGGGAGGCGGTTGCAATGAGAGCGCGGGCGCTGCTTATCGGAGATATCCGCTTTCAGTTTAAATACGGATTCTATTTTACTTACCTGATCTTCACGGTTATCTATGTAGCTTTGCTATATGCTCTGCCTGTGGATTGGTGGGAAAAGGCTGCAATTCTGATGATCTTTACTGATCCAGCCGCCATGGGACTTTATTTAATGGGAGCAATCGTCCTGTTTGAAAAGAGCGAACGGGTCTTAAACAGTATTGCCGTATCTCCCGTTAAACCAATCGAATATGTGACATCAAAGCTGATGTCCATCGCCTTGATCTCTACTGCGGTTGGACTGATTATCGGAATCAGTGGAAGCGTCATTGCCAATCCGGTATTTTTTATCATTGGCATATTTCTCGGCTCTTGCCTCTTTTCCTCAATAGGGCTCATGGTTGCGGCAAACATAGCATCCCTAAATCAATTCATGGTAGCATCTATTCCAGCAGAGGTTTTTATCAATCTTCCCGCCATTGCCTGGTTATTCGGATGGAAACCGGATTGGTTGATACTCCATCCGGGTGTTTGCATCATCGAACTGTGCCTAAATGGAGACCGAGCACTGCTCGCAACAGCTATTCTTGTAATTTGGACGCTCTTGTCCGTGCTTTTTGCCACCCACATAACAGATAGGAGTTTTAGAGCCTTGGGAGGTATTAAATTATGAAGCCAATCTTCAGGTCATTTATCATGTTCATTCAACAGATATTTAAGGATAGCATGCTTATAGCGATCTGCGGAGCTGTTGTTATTACCGCCTTTTTTATCAGGTTCGGCGTTCCGGTTATAGAGAATGTTTTATGTAGTTATTTTGGGAAAGAAACGATTTTAAGGGATTATTACATGCTCTTTGATCTGCTGCTTGCGCTTTTAACACCGTACATGTTCTGCTTTGCCTCCGCTATGATGATGCTGACGGAATTCGATGAGAATATGACTGGTTATCTGGCTGTAACGCCGGTAAGAAAGAAAGGTTATATCCTGTCAAGATTGGTTTTTCCAGCTATCATTGCTTTTATCGTCTCCGTCATTCTTATAAGATGGTTCTCTTTAACAGTATGGTCGATGGATATGATATTACTTGTAAGCTTATTGTCTTGTACTGCAAGCGTTACGGTCGCGCTTTTATTATTCTCTTTTTCCCATAACCGGGTGGAAGGTATGGCAGTTGGAAAGCTATCCGGGCTTTTGATGCTGGGGTTGCCTATTCCTTTCTTCCTCATATCAAATGTGCAGTATTTGCTTTCACCGCTCCCGTCATTTTGGATCACAAAGCTTTGCATGACTCAGAATATGATATTTTTGCTTCCTGCATTTATTTGTTCCTTATCTTGGTTTTGGATTCTTTACCGAAAGTTCAGTCGAAAGATTGCTTGATAAAAGACTACAAAATCATGAGTTCTCCGTTTTGCGTCACAAATTTCTTAATTCCGGAATATTTGTTTTTAGGGCTTCATTTAAATATCGCGAATGTCGTCTATGGAATACCCGAAAAACGAAGTCAAGAAAGTCCTTTCCCATGATGCTGTCAACTCGGGGCATTTTCAACCGTCTTCAAAAGAGAGATGGGAATGTCACCAACTGAATATAGAAAGCTGGCGACATAAAAGATTGCTTGTACAATCAAACAGTCTTTTTTCGGTAGGTACAAGACTTCCGTCGCTTGGACATATTAGTTTCTCGGATACGGATTCTATCCAGCAAGAGGTGGGACAGTGGAAAAGGTTAGCACTTTTTGAAACTAAGATGAGATTATTAAAAACATTATTCTGAACCTCACTGCGGAAGTAAAAAAGGAAGAGAACAGATATCCGTATTTCCAACTGAGTTTACAGGTGCCCACTTCTGTGAAGGCACTGTCATTCATGATTTCTCGTGTAAAAACAAACGATAAAGAACATAAAAGGATATTTAAAAAATATCGTCCTTTTTTTGTGACTATAGCAGACACAATAGATCTGCAACTCTTAAATCTCCACAGCTGTAGGCATTAGCATATCTGACATTGTCCAAAAATCAAATCTGTCAGTTGCTCAAACATTAATCACATTATACAATTTTGCTAAAAGTTGAGCTGAGCGGACACAGAAATTAGTGAAATATTCTATAACTCAATTAAGAAATGAGGAGTATAATGCATATGTTAAAGAGTACATTAGTTAAGAATCCTGCATTTCGTGCACGTACTACAGCAAAATGGAAGCTGGTTAAAAGCAACTATATACTTTACATAATGATATCACTTCCATTGTTATATTTTGTGCTGTTTAGGTATATTCCCATGTCTAACATTGTAATTGCTTTTCAAGATTACAATATGTTTCATAAAAGTCAATGGGCTGCCGATCCACTCAAGTATTTTAAGATGGCTTTTTCATCCCTTGATTTTCTGCGGGCTCTTCACAACACAATAATGCTGAACTTTCTAGATTTGTTGGTAGGATTCCCGTTCCCTATTTTTCTCTCCTTGCTGCTCAATGAGATAGCATTTAGACGATTTAAACGTATCACGCAAACTATTTTGTACATGCCTCATTTCCTTTCATGGATTATTATATACGGTATGTCGCTTCAAATTTTTGCACCGGAAAATGGTATGATCAACATTTTGTTAACCCGTATGGGTTATAACACAGTACCTTTCCTGAACGATACACTCCTTTGGATTATTACCTATATAGGGCTCGGTATTTGGCAGAGCGCCGGCTATAATACTATTGTTTATCTGGCGGCTATAACAGGCATAAATACGGAACTTTATGAAGCTGCAGATAATTCCCCATAAATCTTTCCGTTTATAACAATACTTTATACTGATATGAAATCCTTTTAACTTCTACGATGATGTGTTGTAGTGATCCATCGACTAAAGCTATTTGACACTGCGCTCCTTAAAATATGCCCCCATTTTCCATTTCAGTCTTATTTACAAAATCCATGTGGTATAATTTTTCCCAATGGTTGATATTTAATGTTCCCTTTGTGAGATGGATTGCTAAAAAGCAACAACTCTCATCCTTTTCATTATTAGCTAAGTCATACCACTCTGCAAAAGCTGTGCGAAGCTTTGTTCTTATTTCGGCATTTTTCGGGTCGAGCACCCAACCAAGGTTTTCAGCTACTCCGTTAGCGGTAAACATCTCCAAGCATCCTGCAACGGAAACCTCCTGGTTTTGTGCGATTTGCTGCATTTTGTTTGATTTGCCATGTGTTACAACATAAAAGATGCCGTCTTCATAATAGGCGTCCACGCTACGGACAACAGGGCGCGGCTTTCCATCAATGCCCGGGTCTCGTGCAATCGTAGCAAGTGAAATAACATTGTCTTTGCCGTTGCCAAATTTTTCTTCGAGTAGTTTCAATCCTTCTTGGTAATTGCTCATTTGCTTTTCCTCCAACACTAAATTTAATATTATCCTCGTTTCTTAAACGGAATCCATAACTCTGTATAAACGATGTCAGATTTGCTTTTATAATAAATTTCAGGGAAGAATCCGTCGGCAATTAAGCCATGCTTTTTCAGCCAAAACCGAGTGTATTTCATTGCCTTACCCATACAAACTATCATCTGCTCGTGGTTTTCCGATTCAAATCCGCAGACCACATATTCTCGTATGGGTAGTTGCCACTCAGAAAAGTTTTGATTGTTCTCATCTTTCTCGATTTCTGCACCGACAAAATAACTTGAATAACCATCCGGTGCATCGCCCTGATAAGAAACACCAATCCAACGCCCTTCTGGGATCTGTGGAATATTAGGAAGTTCCCTGTAAAACCTATCCCAAATTTCACCGGTCGAATCAATGCCGGTTTTTTCGCCAAGCATTTTACCATAGCTAAAAGAATAATAGCCTGTCACACCAAGAAAGCTAATTGGTTTTTTGAGAAATTTACGGTTCATTTCCAGAACTAATCCATCACTAATTAGTGGTACACCCTCATTGGCCACAACATAACCAAGTAATAAATCGGGCTTATCAAAATTTTGTAAACTAATAGCCTTGCTTCGGTACTGCGATGGGGTAATCCCATAGGTATTCGTAAAAGCACGTGTAAAAGTTACGTGACTCCCAAAACCATATTTCATCGCAATGTCAATAATGCGGTTTCCTTTGTTACGCAGCATATTTGTGGATTTTGCCAAACGTCGCAACTTAATATAATCTCGAACCGACGTCTTTACTAGTCGTGTGAATAATCTCTGATAATAAAACAGTGACAGTCCAGCGATTTCAGCAAGTCCATCAATTTGAATTTCTTCGCCAAGATTTTCCTCAATATAGTTCAGAGTTTCTTGTATGGATTCCCATGCGTGCATATTGATTACCTCTCTATACACAATATACCATAGATTATCGAATAATACTTAACCCTGTCTGCTCTTTTTATCTATTCTTAGGACATAAATAATGCGCCGCACTATTTCATACTGAAGTCTGTTACAGGATATATAGCACTAAACCGATATCGTGGCTGACAGCTCCCATTTCATAATTTTTCTTATATTCATAGCTTAAGAGTACAGAATCATACCTGTGATGTTCAGCGACATGGGTGAGCACATTATTACGCACTCCACATGGATGGTGTGTTCTAGTCAGCATATACTTATAATTGTCCCTCGTTCAAGATATCTATTACGATTTTCTTTACCTCTTTTCCTTGTTTCTCTTTCATATATGCAGAAAATAGATATACCTCCCTGGGTGTTTCATAATATCCGACAAACCACCCTCCATCACTTCCTGAACCGGTTTTGCCTGATAAAGTCCCACCTTCAAGATTCTCCAAGACAATCATTTCCTTCACCATTTTTATGTTTTCTTCTCTAAATGGGAGCTCTTTTTTGTAGAACCTTTCTAGGAATTCTACCTGTTCATAAGTTGTTATCTTCAAGGTTGAGTCCAACCAGAACTTTTCAATACCTCCACTGATATCAG
>JAEZLF010000031.1 GCA_023435925.1 Bacillota bacterium | reverse complement strand
ACTATCTAGATACTGGGAGAAAAGCTCCAATATTTTCTTTACTGCGGATTTCCCTATATTAAACTGTTGCTTTCTAGAAATCTCGAACCGACCAAAACCATTTCCATATTTATATCCTGTAAACCATATTCCACCATTATCAGATATGGTCAAATGCTGTTCTACTTCGTCATCAGGAAGTGGTTCTGGACCGAAGCATATATTATTTGAAATAATTCTTACTTTTTGTATCTGCAATTGGAACACCTCCTCCGTAACTACTTAATACTTCTTTGGAAACTTTTCTTTTCCAAGCTGCCATAGGTATTTGTCTATGTCTTTTAGGTTATAGGATTCAAGATTATAAAACTTACTGAATTCCAGCAATATTTTTTTGAATTTAACATAGTCCTTTAGGTCGTGATTATTAAAACTATAAAACCCATCAACATCCCGAAAATAACGAAGAAGCCTATCTACATAACTGTCATAGATAGGGAAGTCCAGGGGTTTATGATGGCTACAATATTTTGTTGCAAAGGAATAAAAATTTTTTACCGTACCGTTATCCATATCGACTCTTGCTATTTCATTTACTAAAGTAACATCACCCGCCGCCAGTCTTTCATCAATATCTAAATCGATGATGTGCTTTGCTACTTTAAATGGTGAGAATATATTTGTACTGTAAAAGTCATTTAAGACCGATACTTTTACAAGAACATCATCTATATCTTTATTGTCAGGGTAAGTCTGGTAAAAGAGTTTGTTTAAAGCACTTTTCTGTAATGCGTAGTTTTCTAATTGCTCCCAAGCTAATAAATACCTATCCACTTCCTCACAACTTGGCCGCAATACATCAGGTCTTGCGTCTTTTGCTTTTTTGGTTCTAGGAACTTTTTCAATAACCATTTTTCAATCTTGGGAGGCTGATTTGTCTTAGCAAATTCAATGTAGCCATCCACACTTCCATAGGTATTATCGATAAATTCCTTAAATATTTTGAATGTACGCATATAGCCATAAGAATTCATTCTAGGGTTCTTGTGGGATTTCTCATTGCTGAACTTAATTTCTAATAGTTCACGTGCTTTTCTTAAAGAATTATCGTCAATAAATATATCCCAAAAATCCATGCCAATGTCATGGCGATAAGGATAAATGGAATCACTGTAAATTACACTTTTATATTTCAGATGTTTATAGTTATCATTTAAATATTTCTTGAACTGCTTCCTTAGTGCTTCTATATGTGAATTGCTGATTCTATTCTTCAATTTTTCTCACCCTCAGCAAGCCTTAAAGTATAACTACTGCCTTTCTTTTCTTTAATAATCTTTCCATCTTTAGCAAGCCCATCTACCGCCTTACGTATAGTGGCTTGTGGTACCTCTGGAATTAACGGGTAAAGTTTCCGTTGAGAAATACCATTATCATTACTAATAATATCTAATAAAATCGTATCAAGCCGACTCTCTTTCTCAAAACGAATTTTGTATGTATCATAATTTTCTGTAAGCTCTATAAGGTAATCCTTAGTTCTTTGAATATAACTAAAACAAAGATCTTTAGAATTGTGACAGTGTTCCCACATATCATCAAAATATATTTGACCGCCTTTACTCTTTTTATAACAGTAATTCCTAAAAGCTTCGAAAGCATCTATAGCTTTATGACATTGCTCAATATTCTTATCTATAGAATCCAGCGTACCTACTTTAGCTGTCTCAGAATATATGGCATCCTCATATTTCTGGATTGCCGATGCCCATTTTTGTGAGAAATTAAATGACAACTCTTCTTCCTTTTCTGTTCTGTGGAACTTTGGATTTATACTTTTTTTCTCATCGGCTATAGCTTTTTTCAAATCATGCTCTAATTGATCTACAGAAGTCCTACCTGTCTGCAAGATTTCTTTATTCCCGCTTATTGCTGTTTGAACTTTATCATCATACTCAGCTTTCTTCTTATTACAGCGATTACAAACTCCATCTTTCCGCTTGTGACCAAACAGCCTACATATTAATGACAAAACGATCCCCCCCTCATGAATAGTTAAATTATTTACAAACCTTTTCGTACCTCTGCTGGTTAGATGAGGTCTTTTCAATTGCCTTTATATTACCTTCCATTTTATTTATGTAGTTTAAAAATAAAGTCCCAAGCAGAAGTCGATCCTTTCTGGGTATTCTGTTCCATACATAACCCTTGAACAGGTCTTTAACAAGAAAGACTTCACCTTCATTCAAGTTTTCAGTTTCCTTAATAGCTTCTTCTAGTAGCTCATTAACATCACTCATGTTGCCATCTCCTTATCAATAACAATATCAACAACATTGTTAATAAGATTATATGCCTTTTACCAATTCCAGTCAATAAAAAGAAAACCACCAATCAAGAGAATATATCTCCTGAATGGTGGTCATTTATGAAGGCTATGTTTATACATCTACTTCTACACCAGATTTAAATTCAATAGTTAGTTTATCATCATAAACCGTTATTTTCTCTATAAGTCTCCTTACTAGTTGCTCATCATACTCCTCAAGGAGGGTGGATTGTTCATTTAGGAATTTTTCCATATCTTCTAGCCTTTGCTTGGAGCCTTTTTTGCCAGCTTCTTCTGCTAAAGCCTTATGCCTTTCCTCTCTGAGCCTGTAAATCTCATCAGCAATGTCGTTATAATCCTCTTTGGAATTGGCCAGTCTCAAAAGGTCTTTTTGTAATTCCTCTAGCTTTTTATCTATCTCGGCAACAATATTATTGTCCGTTTCACTTATCACTGTTTCTATATTTTCCTTTAAGATAGTTAAAAAGCCATCCTTTTGCCCTATTAGTTTATTAATTGCCTCCACCGTCGCAAGGCCTATCATATCCTCCAGCACGGTTCGGGAATGACAAGTTAACCCTGTATTCTCAAGTCTACTGACGCATCTCCAAACAATCGATTTTTTACCTCGGTTATTCCAATGAACTCTACGGTATATTTCGCCACACCGTTTGAAACTGCGATTTTTCGCGCGTGACCCCCCGCCCGTTTCCGGGGTGAAAAGCGGTAGAGATTTAGACCCCCCTACCCTATAAACTGCAGAAAATCTCAAAAGTTAAGCAGTTCTTTGAATTTCGTGAGATTTTTTGCATCTATTTTAAGCCGTTTTTCGGCATTGATTTCAAACGAGGTATTTGCCCCTATTAAAAAAGAAGTGAGTGTTTTTATTTACTTGTCAGTCAAACGAACAATTTGACAATTGACCGTCATTCTGTCCAATAAAGTCTGGCAAAGATGCTTATCCTCAGCTGCATCTATCCATGCTGACAGTTCACGATTGGTTATAAAAATAATGCTTCTGGTTTCATTAAGAAAGGTAACTGCCCGGTAGAAAACCTGCAGTTCTGCCCTGGTTGGTTCCACATAAAAGACATCATCAATAATAATTAAGTCACATTCCTGCATATAAGAAAAGATCGCTTCTGCTTTTGGATTTGTGGCTTTCTTTTCTGCCACTGCGATAAAATTATCAAAAGGCGCATAATAGGTTTTATGTCCATTGCTGATTGCAGTTTCTCCAAGTTGCGCTGCAAGACCGGTCTTACCCGTCCCGCATTTTCCCAGCAGGATTAAGTTTTGCTCTTCCTTAAGCCATGTCAGGTTGGATAACTGTTTAATCTGCCATTTTAAGCCCTTGTTTGAATTCGATGCGTCAAATGCTTTGTTTGGAAGCTTACTTGCCTTCCTCAGCTTGGTGTATTTGCCTGACCCTAATCTCCAATTCTTTTTCTAACACCATCTTAAGATAGTCAAGGTTTGATAGTTTCTCATCATTCAAATCAATATATCCCCTTGCGATATTCCAAAGGTTGAGCTTTTGGGCCAATTCACGGATTTCTGTTATATCAGCCATCGATTTCCCTCCTTATTTCTTTACTCCTCGCCAAATGATTAAAATACTGCTGATTCGGCAAAAACTTCTTAGCTATATGCTCTCCGTACTGATACATGAGATAAGCCAAAAGCTCATAGGCACTGCAGCGTTCAGTATCAATGCAGTATTCTATTCCATCAAGCAATTGTCCAATTGTATAAAACCTTGTCATCCGGTATAATCGAATGCAATGTGTATTAAAATATTTCGGCTGTTGCTGCTCCATCCGACGAATGAATTCCTGAGCTATTTCGTATTCTGCAAAATATTGTTTTATGATGGTTAAAGAAACCCTGTCTCTGCTGTAATTTTCTTCTGGTTTGAACAACTGCCCGGTATCTTCTGTGACTGGATATTTAGCCAATAAATCATTTGTTTCAGCGTCATAGAACAAAAACATTTCACCATCATCTTCAATGCGAATGCGTTTATGAGCATCCATCATACCTGTATTAATCAGATAACGGTTGCCTTTATAATTTACAACTCCATCCTTATCAAAGGAGGCAACAGTGCTTGATACTTCGGAATAAGGTTTGACATGGAGCAGGTATTTTTGCTCTTCCATGAACATTTCACGCGGCACTTTTCTGGTCACAGTATGTATTCGCCCGTTGCCTTCCCTATCTAACCATGCAAGGGCAGCACTGTTAAGGCTATCAATTCCGGTGTATATCCTGCCCTCAAGAAAACTTTGCTTTATGTATCCAATCACCTCTTCAACCTTGCCTTTACTTTGAGGATCTCTTGGTCTACATAGCGAAACACTGTAACCTATACGCCTAACATATTCTTCAAATGTGGGTACGAATATGATATTCCCCAGATTTTCACTGACTACATAGACACGGTCAAGGTCATAAAGAATAGTCTGTGTACTTCCTCCAAAATATTGGAATGCATAGTTATGAGCTTTAATGGCTGTTTTGGTTGTAAAGGGATCCGGTGAAAAATAAACAAATTTCATTCTGCTATAACTCAGAACCATGCAAAAGAAATATATTCGTACAATTCGCCCGTACATATCCTTAAGTTTGTATTGACCAAAATCCGCCTGCGCTTCATATCCCGGTGGAGAAATTTCACGGGGTGAGGTTTTACGTTTACTGGCATGCGGATACCCGTGCTGTTCCCTTAAGGCTTTCATATAGCGGTAGAATGTAGCTCGTTTAACTTGTAGATCAGGGAAGGCCTCCACCAATTTAATATAGATGTTTGTATCCCTCATTTGTGGACAAATTTTCAAATGTTCCAGTATGTACTGGCGATAGTTATCCATGTGGTACCTTTCCTTTTCAGCTTTCTTAACATAATCTTTTTCGCTCATATTCCAGTATTTGCTGACAGAAGAATAGGTTATCCCCAGTGCTTTTGCGGTTTTTGTCTGAGCAAGTCCAAGTGCTTTGTACTCCTGGATTTTTCGGTATTGTTCAATGCCGATCATTTTGATTTCCTCCTTTGGTTTGTGTGTTATTGAAATCATAATACCTATATTAGTACAAGCATAGGCATCACCTCCTTGGAGATAGAATTGATATTTCAAATATAATTTAAAACGAAAAAACACCCAAAATGGGTGTTGAAATGTAATAATTTATTTTTTACTGGAATTTATTGAAATCAATCAATAAATCTATGATCTTCTTCATCATTATTTCAACGTTCGAGAAAATACTAATGAGCTAAAACTGAATGAACCAAGAATCTAACACCATTCCTTTCATTGACCCCTTCTAATTCTTTAAAGTGATTATCATCAGTTGTTTTCTTATACGGATCATAAGTGAATAAAATGAACTGCTCCCTGTCAAGTAGACAGATAAGAAAATAAAAATTTTAAAGACTGGATTCTGCCTAATACGGAATCCAGTTTTCTTATGCGGCATTTTCAAACAACTGGCGGTATGACGTGGGGGACAG
>JAEZLF010000013.1 GCA_023435925.1 Bacillota bacterium | reverse complement strand
ATATTTTTGATACAAATGTATCAGCCCTATTAAAGCTTTTTTAACCCATCCCATTTTTGTTGATCAAAGGCCTGCATTTTCTTCAGCAAAAACTTCATTTCCCTGCGTATTTCTGCAAAGCCGTATTCCGTTTCCACACTTCTTGCAACAAAGACCATATCCATACCGGCTGGAATAAAATCCTCGTAAAAGCGGTAGCTTTCTCTGATAAGCCGTTTGACTCTGTTGCGCTTTACACTTTTCCCGATCTTTTTGTTCACCGTAATACCGAGTCTGTTGGTGCCAAAGCGATTCTTCAGCACATAAATAACAATATATTTTCCTGCAAAAAACTTGCCCTTCTTATATATACGTACAAACTCGTGATTTTTCTTCAGTGGTATCGTCTTTTTCATTTAATCCTCTTTTCGATCTGCCAGCAGCACGCTATGAATGCAAGTGCTGCCAGCTTTTCCATCAGGAGTCAAAAATTAAAGAAAAAGACCACACTCATGCGGTCTTACGCTGAAAGCACTTTTCTTCCTTTTAGTCTGCGTCTTTTTAACACAGTTCTGCCGTTTGCAGTTTTCATTCTTTTTCTGAAGCCATGTACTTTGCTTCTCTGTCTTCTTTTAGGCTGATATGTTCTTAACACTGTTAGCACCCCCGTTCTTTATAAAGACATCACGCCAATTATATATTAAACTATTTACTCATGTCAAGAAATTTTGAATTGCCCATATTTTACATGTTGATTTAACTCATGATAGTTCATGAAGTTCGTTGATAATATCTGTGGATAAGTCGACAAAAATAAAAATATTTGTGGATAACCAGGTCATTTATGAATTGAATCTTATATCAAAGTCTGGTATATTATTAGTACTTAGAAACACTTGCTGTAATCTACAAATGAAAAATAGAAAACTCTTTATGCTACATAAATTTGTTGACTGCCGACCAAACATAGTTGTTCGGTCAAATCAAGCAGATACTGCGGGCAAACAGTTTATGTAATTTTTATGTTTAGGAGTCTTTCACCCCATTTATGCTAATGAATAATATTTATTGAACCATTTGGAGGATCGAATATGAATATGCCGCTTTCAAGTTTGTGGCCCAGAGTTCTGGACCTTCTTAAGAATGAACTTACTGAAATCAGCTACAACACTTGGATAAGAACAATAGAACCGATTTCAGCTAATTCGAACACAATAGAACTGGGTGTCCCTACAGACTTTAACAAGGGCATACTGGAATCAAGATATATTCCGCTGATATCAAATGCAGTAAGACAAATCACATCACGAGAATATACCATCATTATTTCATTACCTTCCCAGGAGCCTTCTTCTGCACGAACCTCAGCTGTGGATAACGGGAATAACGATGAACTTTATAATTCCATTCTGAATCCCAAATACACTTTTGATACATTTGTCATCGGTAACGGAAACAGACTCGCACACGCTGCATCTGTCGCAGTAGCCGAAGCCCCGGCCAAGGCATATAATCCTCTTTTCCTTTATGGAGGTGTTGGACTGGGAAAAACCCATCTGATGCATGCAATAGGACATTATGCCCTCACCCAAAATCCGGCGTCGAAGGTTCTGTATGTTTCTTCTGAAAAGTTTACAAATGAACTGATCAATGCCATCAAGGATGATAGAAATGAAGAGTTCCGCAGCAAGTACAGGAATATTGATATTCTTCTCATTGATGATATTCAGTTTATCGGAGGAAAGGAAAGAACCCAGGAAGAAATTTTCCACACCTTTAATGCACTTTATGAAGCGGATAAACAAATTATCATCTCAAGTGACCGTCCTCCAAAAGAAATAACTACCTTGGAGGAAAGACTTCGCTCAAGGTTTGAATGGGGTTTAACAGCTGATATTCAGTCTCCTGATCTGGAGACAAGAATTGCCATACTTCAGAAAAAGGCACAGCTGGAGAATCTGTTTATACCAAATGAAGTCCTTGTCTTTATTGCGGACAAGGTAGTTTCGAATATCAGAGAGCTAGAAGGAGCATTGAACAAGGTCATTGCCTATTCGTCCCTAACTGAAACAGAAATATCTGTAGAGCTTTGCGCAGAAGCACTGAAAGAACTACTGACAGCAGCAAATACACGGGTAATCGATACGACGCATATTGTTGATATCGTTTCCAGATACTTTGACCTTCGGCCAGATGAGTTTAAGTCACAGAAGAGAAACCGCAGTATTTCCTTCCCAAGACAAATTGCCATGTATCTTTGCAGGGATCTCACAGGCATGTCTCTTCCGAAGATCGGAAATGAATTTGGCGGCCGTGATCACACTACTGTTATGCATGCAATAGAAAAAATTGAATCTGAAATGCTGGCAAACATGGAAACAAAGCGCACTGTAGAAGAACTAAAACGAAATATTACCGGCAAGTAGATTTAAGGTTATCCACATTTTTTGTTGATATGAGGATAATTTCATGTGTAAATTGTGTTGATATCTTATCGAGGTTTGATGAAACGAAAAAAACGCTGCAGGATATCAACACAATAACTAACAGCCGTAATCCTGTTACATGATGGGCTGATGGCAGTTATAAACAATTTCAACAACACTTACTACTATTATTGTTTTTGTTTATATTATCTTTTAAATAAACGTAACGGAGGTCAGCGAGATGGAAGTTGTTTGCTCAAAGGAAAATCTGATGGAAGGTATTAGTATTGTACAAAAAGCGGTTTCTACAAAAACTACATTACCCATACTGGAAGGTATACTGATCGTAGCTGATGATAAACTCAAGTTAACGGGTAATGACTTGGAAATAGGGATCGAATGCTATGTTGATGCTGATGTAAGAGAAAAGGGCTCTATCGTAATTAACTCGAGAATGTTGGGTGATATCGTAAGAAGACTTCCTGAGGCTGAAATACTGATGGAAGTAAAAGAGAATAACACGGTTGTGATTGAATGTGAAAATTCACTTTTTGAAATAAAAGGGATTAATTCAGATGGTTTTCCTGCTCTTCCGTCTGTCGAGAAAGAAAATGGAATAAAAATCAGCCAGTCTGTTATCAAAGACATGATCAAGCAAACTATTTTTGCTGTGAGTGTGGATGAAAACAGACCCATTTTGACGGGGTCCCTTTTCGAATACAAATCAGGACATTTATCGATTGTCTCCATTGACGGATATCGGTTAGCCTTAAGGACAATGACTCCTGATAATGTTTTAGAAGACAGAAATATTGTAATCCCGGGCAAGACCTTAAATGAAATTTCAAAAATCATACAGCCTATCGATGATGAGCTCTCGATCTTCGTTTCCGGTAATCAGATCCTTTTTGATATGGGAAAATGTATCATGGTATCAAGGCTTTTGGAGGGTGAATATCTCAACTATATGGGAATCATACCTAAGGAGTATGAAACGAAAGTTACAGTAAACACGAAGGAATTACTGGCATGCTTCGAAAGAGCTTCTCTTGTTATCACGAATGATGAAAGAAGATATCCTGTCAAGCTTGATATCAAGGATGAAATGATGGTTATTACATCAAATACAGAGATCGGAAACGCCAGAGAAGAAATCAGGCTGGAGATGGATGGAAAGGAACTGGATATTTCTTTTAATCCGAGATATTTTATAGAAGCATTGAGGGTAATTGAAAATGAAGTCGTCAATATTCATTTTACATCAGAAATAGGGCCGTGTGTCATAAAGCCATTGCAGGGCAATGACTTTGCATATTTGATATTGCCGATCAGAAAGTAGAGGAGTACTATGGAAAAAGTTGGGATTTATACGGATTTTATAAAACTGGAGCAAATGATGAAGTTAGCCGGATTAGTAGAAAGCGGTGCTGATGCAAAAGCGCTGATTCAGGAAGGTCATGTTAAGGTAAACGGATCCGTTGAATTGCAAAGAGGAAAGAAACTGAGGCAGGGGGATCAGATTGAGTTTGAAGGAATCGTGTATGAGATAGAACAGCAGTCGGAGGAATCAATTTTTTGAGGATCATAAACCTTACGCTGAAAGATTTCAGAAATTATAATGAGCTGGATATTGACTTTGAAGAAGCTTTTAACATTATTTATGGAAATAACGCTCAGGGTAAGACGAATATTATAGAATCCATATTTCTATGTGCTTCAGGCCGCTCTCATAGAACTTCAAAGGATTTTGAACTTCTCAGAAATGAAGCTGATTATTTTAAAGTCAGACTTTTATTAGAAAAAGAAGGTATCCAGGAAGAAATCGAAATCACATATAATAAACAGGAAAGAAAGAAAATTAGGATCAACGAAATACCGCTGAGGAAAATTGGTGATCTAATGGGTCACCTGAATGCTGTTATTTTTTCACCTGAGGATCTATTGATTATCAAACAGGGGCCGGCTGAAAGAAGGCGTTTTATTGATATTACACTCAGTCAGTTGAAGCCTGCCTATTTCTATGATTTGCAGCAATATGCCAGGATTTTGTATCAGCGAAATACATTACTGAAAAGCATCATGATGAGGAAGGAAGATGAAGCTACACTGGAAGTGTGGGACAGGCATCTTGTCAGAACCGGCTTGAAAATAATGAAGGCCAGGAATGAATTTGTATTAAAGCTTGATACTTTAGCAAAACTAAGACATGAAAAGCTTACGAATAGAGAAGAAAATTTAAGTCTTCAATATCTGCCTTCATTTGAACATCTGACAAATTCTTCTGATAAAGGGTTGGAAGAGGAATTTATCAGGCAGATAGAAAGTAATAGGATGAAAGAAATAAAAAAGGGCAGCAGCATGTTTGGGCCTCATAGAGATGATATCGACATCATATTAAATGGTGAAAGTACAAAAATATACGGTTCTCAGGGGCAGCAGCGGACATCGGTATTGTCTATGAAGCTGGCGGAAATAGATCTGATGAAACAAGAAAGTGGAGATTATCCAGTTCTGCTATTGGATGATGTATTGTCTGAACTGGATGATAAACGTAAAGAACAGTTATTGGATAGTATTAACGGTATGCAAACATTTATAACATGTACAGAAAGAAGATTCTTTCAAAGAAGTGAGGACAAAACAGCATTTTTCCACATTGAGAATGGAAATATTGCTGATACTTCATTATAGACGTATAATAAATAAATGACAATCATTTGCACTAAAAATGCATTTAATATAAAATAGTAGTAATCATTGAACCGGAGGAAATTTATGTTTTTGCATATAGGCGGGGATGTTGTTATTCCAATGAAAAATGTAATTGCCATAT
>JAEZLF010000317.1 GCA_023435925.1 Bacillota bacterium | reverse complement strand
GCCTGCTGTTGTGTGGGGAACAAATACCGTACAAATGCCCGACTGAATTCCGCTTTCGGATACAGCCGCCTGGACTTCGCGGGTGATATTCCGCATTTCAGCGGATTTGCCGGTGTTAATGATAAATTGGGTCATACAAAGTACCTCCGTATAACTTGATAATAATAATTCTATTGTAACACAGGTTTCCGAGAATGTGGACAAACGAAACAGAAGCTGCATTGATAACGATATGGCGGTTTTGGCCGGTGATGTGCAGTACGAAAACCAGCCTGTTGAGTGTTGATGTTGTCAGTGAAATGATCAGAGGAAGATTGTTGTCAGTATAAGTCAAGATAAGGCAAGATAAAGAGAAAATAAAACACAATATTAGTTCCCAACATAATCTCTATATGGTACAATAAGGATAAAATGTTGATGGGAGCTGATCGGATGAGCCATATAGACTGTGATAACAGGAAGAATCTCAGTGAAAGAGTAATCGCTGTTATTATTTCAATATTTTTTATTGCAACAGCCATACTGGGCGGCACCGGTATAGTTTATGCATCCGGTGCCATTTCTGTATTGCAGCCTTATGGGAATTACGGAGACAGCGTCATGGGGCTGAGCGGAGAAGACATATCGCATTTGAATCTGAAGGACCAATTGGAGCTGGTAAAAACTCAAACCTTTGATACATATACGGTATGGCCTGAAAAGGATAAAATGCCTGCAGAATTTGATCCTCAAAAGGTAATGGAATGGGGAAAAGATCCGGGACTCAGTATCCGAAAGTTTCATGAAAAGGGGTATACTGGCAAGGGTGTTCGTATAGCATATGTGGATCAACCGTTACTGGTCTCACATAATGAGTATAAGGACAAAGATATTATTTATACAAAAATACGGCTTGATACATCCGATATGAATAATACTTCAATGCATGGACCGGCAGTTTTAAGCCTGCTTTCCGGAAAGGACATTGGAGTGGCGCCGGATAGCACAGTGTACTTTTTCGGGCATCCTTCCTGGCTTATGGATCAAACGACGCATGCGGAGGCTCTCAGAGAACTCATCAAAATAAATAAAACCTTATCAAAGGAGAAAAAGATTCAAATTGTAGGATTTTCAGATGGGCCGGATACAAGAGAAAAGAACATTGATGAATATAAAAAAGCAATCAAGGAAGCAGAAAATAACGGCATAATGGTGATTGATGTATCAAGCAGTTTAAATATCAGTCCGCTTGAGATCAAGTATCCAAATGATAAAAATGATGCAAATCAATATGAAGTAGCCCATTGGTTTAAATCAGCTGCTATCGGGAAGGATGCTTTTTTCGTTCCGACAGGCGGCAGGACAACTGCGACAGGGCACCGGAACGATGTGAAGCACTATGCTTATTGGACGGACGGAGGGTTGAGCTGGGCAGTACCTTATGTTGTCGGAACAATAGCCTTAGGCCTTCAAATAGATCCGGATTTGACCAAAGAAAAAGCATTCGAATTCTTAAAGCAAAGCCAGATTCCTTATCGCAATGGCGGGATCATTAACCCGGAAGGATTTCTGAAACTTGTTAAGCAGAATTATGCGCTGAAAGATAAAAATACCGGGTTATATATTCTGTTGTATAATAGTCAAAAAATCAGCTCGAATGATAAGCTGGCGATAGAGGATTATGCAGAAAGGTTAACTGGCAATAAAACTATCGGAATTATGTGGGATACCGCTGACTATAGATCGGCAAGCGATATTTATACTGCACTGAAACAGAAGTATAAGCAAAGCAAGGGGAAAATTAAGGGTATCCAGATATTTGGTTCTTCAAGCGATGTGCCCTCCTTTGATATCCATTTTAAAGTGAAAATGCAAGATGGAATAGACGATAGCGGTAATTTTAAGTCTGATCTGTTCTATGGGAGCTTTGACAGTGATGTCAATGCTTTGACAGATGATTTCAGCATATACAAGGCGTTTGAGGAGAAGCTGAAGGTGAGCTTTGTGCCTCAGTGGAGTGTTGCACGGCTTCCGTTAAGTGCAGGAGAAATAGCGCCGTTCATCAACAAATACTATGACTACAGTTTAAAGGTGAAGGGAAGCGCAGCGCCATACGTTAATTTTTCCAGCCCGATCTTCCCTCAGCAAATCCATTCGGACGACATGGGGTATTTCATGAAGGAAAGATTGGATGGAGAGCTTAAATTACTGAAGAATGACAGTTACAGGCTTTATGGAAACACGGAGGGCCTGTTTCCCGTTACGACAGATGTCTTGGGCGGGTTTGACAATAAACTATTAAAAACTGAGAACCAGAAGGGTGTTGCAAACTTTATTATCAATTCCCATGGACAACAGGATAATATTGACCAGTGTATCTATATTCATCCGGAGGATTTGGACAAATACAAAGACAGAGCGCGCAGTTCAAGCCCGTTTAACGGGAACAAGGATCTGCTGGAGTTAAGGGTGTCATTCCTGAATTCGGATAATATCAACTCCATACTCTCAAAAAACTATTATACGTTGACATTGTGGACGTGTTCCAATGCGTTTGACCTTCGGAATGAAAATCTGGTGCACACGGCTATGTCAAAGGGGAAAGCCGTTGATGCTATGGCTGCATCCAGCATTATTTCCAATAATGGAGTGAACAACGCGGTGTCTGTGGAGAACTTGAAGAAAAACAACTTCTACTATTTTATGCTGGAGTTCTTCAAAAACCAGTCTAAAGGATATTCGCGAAGTGACGGCTTCTTTCATGCAAAAAAGGCCTATGCGTCTGAAATCCTGAAGAACACGAATCTGCTGGGAGAAGGCAACTACGGATTCAACCTGCACAATGTTTTGTCATTCCACTACCTTGGACTCATTGATATTTCAAAAGAAAATAATACCGGAAAAATGAAACTGCCTGCTAAGGATATCATGGCGGAAATCAACAATAAACTGGAAAGCAATGCGGTAACAGATCATATTCTATTGGGAGACAATGAGCTTTCATATAACTCTATCGTATACCGTTCCGGTAATTTGACCGATGGACGCAAAATTACAGAGGTCAGCGCAGCAGTCGAAACAGATAAGGTATATATCAGGATTAAATACTATTCACCTCAGGACGATTTTTTCTGTGTATTTCTGCAACGTGACACTCCGGGGCTAAAAGAGTATGTTCAGAATGGAACGAAAAAGGGAAATAATATTGTAGTTCTTTGTTTTACAAAAGAGGAGCTTAAAAAATTCGAAGCCGGGTTAGCAATCAATATTGGCAGTCAAAACTTTATATCCATTGATAAATACGTTACTAATATGTTATGTAATTAGATAGGCGGGCAGGAAAGCATTTACAGTCTGAATGCATTGGGCAGGAGTTCTTTCATTTTGTAGACCTTAAACTCTCCGGTATTGACGGATACGAGAATATCGGTTTCATCGTCAAGAAACTCTGCCATGACCTGCCTGCAGGCACCACAGGGAAAGGCGTAATCAAACGTATCAGTGTCACAGCTTACGGCTAAAGCAGTAAATTTCTTTTCGCCTTCTGAAACTGCTTTCAACAGCGCAGTTCTTTCTGCACAAATACTGAGACCATAGGACGCATTCTCAATATTGGCGCCGGTATATATTTTTCCGTCCTGTGCTTCCAATGCGGCTCCCACCCGGAACTTTGAGTAAGGGCTGTAAGAATTCTGTTTTGCTTTTATTGCAGTGTCAACCAGCTCTTGATAAGTCATTCTACGTAACTACCTCCATTTCATTCACTTTTACTATACCACACATTTTCACTTTGTGTGGTATAATATTTTCATAGTGCAGGCTGTGGATCAGCGAGCAGGCGCTCAATGTTTGTACCTGGGCATAGAAATGGTGCATCGCCAGTATAGGTTTACTAGTATCCGTTGAAAAAAGGAGAACATTATGAAGAGTGCATACATCAAATCACCCTATCAATTCGAAATCAGAGATACTGTTTTGAGAGAAATCAGCCCTGACGAAGTACTGGTTAAGATTAAAGCCTGTGGCATTTGTGGGTCGGATATGCATGCCGCATCTTCCCAAGCACCGGAATGGGTACCTTTCGGACACGAAGTGGCTGGTATTGTGGAAAAAATAGGTCATCACGTTGAAAATATCAAGGTAGGAGCCCATGTTGTACTAGAAAGCAGTACCTTTTGCCGCTATTGCTCCAATTGCCGGAATGGGAGGGTGGATCTATGCCATGCAGGGCCGAATGCTATGGTCAATTCAGATTACGGCGGCTTTGGAGAGTATATGATAGCAGCAAAAGAACAGGTGGTCGATATCGGAGAAATTCCTTTTGAAGAAGCGGCATTGATTGAACCGTTGGGTGTTGCGTTTGACTTGCTGTATACCGCTGATATAAAGCTGAATGATGATGTCCTTGTAGTAGGCCTCGGACCGATCGGGTTAATGGCTTTAAAGCTCGCAAAGCTATCCGGAGCCAGGAATGTTTATGCTGCAGCGCGTTCAACTGCAGAGAAAAAAATTCAGACTGCTTTGAAATTTGGGGCAAGCGCGGTGATACATACGGATAAAGTTAATCTAGAGGAATACCATTTCGCACGGGGAGGTGTTGACAAGGTTCTTGTTACAGCTCCGCCCAAAACGATCCCGAGTGCATTGAAGACGTTGAACTACGGTGGAATTGCTGCATATCTCGGGTTTGATTTCAGTGATGAGAATATTACTTTCAATGCCAACGCCTTCCATTTTAAAAGGTTGCAGCTGAGAGCCTCCTTTGCTGCTCCAGCCCTCTATTTCCCTCGGTGCATCGATATGATCAGCAGTGGAATGATCGATGTGAAAGAGTTGATAAGCCACAGATTTAAGCTTGATGATATCAAGCAGGCGATGGAGACCCTACGGGATAATAAGAATGATACCATCAAGATGGTAATGCTGAACGAGTAAACGGGACATGCACGAAATACCAATTATTACATAATTATTACAAATATAAAAAAGGTTTGCACTTCTCGGAAATATTTAGTATATTAGTTTATGTGCTCATGCACAAATCTTTTAAAGGAGGTCGCGTCGATGTCAGTAGGGAATTTTATTAAGTTTACAAGTACAGCTCATTTTTACAGATCTGAATACGCGGCCTATAAATCTGCTGCTCATAGCTAATTCATTATTCTGCTTGAGTCAGACCATAGGCGCAAATGCTTATGGTCTTATTTGAATTCAGTCGACAGATACCGTTAGACGAAAATCCAGATTTACCAAAGACCATAGGTAGAACAGACATCAGTCTGCAATTCTTTTGACCCGTAGATATTGCAGCAGGCAAATACTTTGCGATGGTTGTATCGTGTTCATTTCAAGGGAGTAGGTTTGTAATGCGCTTTAAGAATAAGTCTTAAATTGGAGTGCTGCAAACTACTGGCAGGTTAGAAATAGAGAGATAGAGAAATGGAGGGACATCTTTGAAGAATCTAAAATTACTATTAAAATTTATGGAAGGAAACAGGATGATATACCTGGGCGCCACGCTGTCTATGATCCTGGCGACGCTGTTTACCACTGCATTACCGATTGTGATGAGAGGGATTATCGATTCTGTGATCGGAAGTGAGCCCATGTCACTGCCAGATTGGATTACGGAGCGTATTCAACTGGCCGGCGGGCGAACCATGCTTGTTGAAAACCTTTTAGCAGTATGCGGTGTGCTTGTTATTCTCACAATTTTACAGGGCATTTTCCAGTTTTTAAAAGGAAAGCTGGTTGCCGTGGCAGCTGAGAATTCAGGGAAAAACATACGTGACAGATTGTATAATCACCTGCAGCATTTACCATATGACTATCATGTAAAATCTCAGGCAGGAGACCTCATACAGCGCTGTACTTCAGATGTTGAAACTGTAAGAGGATTTGTTTCAGGACAATTCATTGAATTGATACAGTCGATCATATCATTTTCATGTGTACTGACGGTTATGTTCTCAATTAGTGCTGTTTATACCGCTGTTTCACTGATGATGGTGCCATTTATACTGCTGTTCACTGTTAAGTTTTTCACTGGAATGAAGAAGACCTTCAAGCTGACAGACGAGGCAGAGGGTAGCATGTCCTCCGCTCTACAGGAAAATTTCACCGGAGCTCGCGTCGTAAGGGCGTTTGGCACCCAGACCTTTGAGATCGAAAAGTTTGGGGGAAAAAGCAGAGAGTACAGAGACTATATCTTGAAAATTGTCCGGCTGATGTCCAGCTTCTGGTCCAACTCAGATCTGCTGTGTATGCTGCAGTTCGGTGCGGTACTTCTCGCAGGTGTCTACATGACGGTGTCGGGCAGTATTACGCTTGGAACAATGATAGCCTTTTCAACCCTTGCGGGCATGCTGATCTGGCCTGTCCGGCAGCTTGGACAGATATTATCCTTCATGGGACAGTCCTTTGTAGCGTTGGGCAGGCTGCAGGAGATATTTGATGCGGCGCCGGAGCGTGCGGCAGAGCATGAATATGAGCCTGTGATAAAAGGCAACATTGAGTTTGATCATGTGCACTTTGAATACGAAGAGGGGAAGCCCGTACTCGAGGATATCTCTTTTTCCATCGAACGGGGAAAAACCATATCCATACTCGGTTCCACCGGCTCGGGAAAAAGCTCGCTGGTCCATCTGCTGCTTAGGCTGTATGATTGCTCCGGAGGCTCTATAAAGCTGGATGGTGTGGATATTAAGAATATCAATAAAAAGTGGCTGAGAAAAAATGTAGGGATTGTTTTGCAAGAACCTTTCTTGTTTTCCAAGTCCGTTAAGGAAAATATCGGTATCGCCAAGCCCGGTGCAAGGGAGGACGAAATCTTCACGGCATCGTCCACTGCCTCTGTTCATGACACTATATTGAGCTTCGAAAATGGTTATGACACAATGGTGGGAGAAAGGGGTGTAACTCTCTCAGGAGGCCAGAGACAACGGCTCGCCATTGCCAGAACCATCATCAGGGACGTGCCGATACTCATTTTTGACGACTCTCTGAGTGCTGTGGACATGGAAACAGATGCCGCTATCCGAAAAGCTTTGAAGGACAGAAGAAAAGACGTAACGACAATTATTATTTCTCACCGCATTACAACACTTGCCGAAGCGGACAGGATTTTTGTAATGGAGAATGGGAAGATCAGCCAGTCCGGCACCCATGAGCAGTTGATCGCACAAGATGGCTTATATAAAAGGGTATGGCACATACAGAATTCTCTTGAAGAGGAACTTGATGAAGTTGTGTGATGGGTCAGATGCCAGAAATAGCACGTAGTTAAGATAGGAGTTGATGACGATGCACCATGATGAACAGGAATACAAAAAAGAGTTTGATATAGCTTTGTGGAAAAAACTATTAGGTTATATCGCACCATATAAAAAAGATCTGCTCATATTGTTTGCCTTCCTGATAGGAATAGGAGCCATTGATGCAATTTATCCGTTGTTTACAAAATATGCGGTAGACAATTTTATAGTTGCAGAATCCCTGGACGGATTTTTCCCTTTTTGCGGGGGATTGACGGCAGTTGCTATTATGCAGGCTGTCAATGTGAGGTTTATGATAAAGTATGCAGGAAAAATTGAGGCCAGCGTCCCCCATGATCTCCGAATGCTTGCTTTCAAGCGATTGCAGGAGCTCCCTCTGACCTATTATGACCATACGCCGACCGGCTGGCTGATGGCTCGCATGACTTCCGATATAAAAAGACTGGGTGCCAGTGTATCATGGCACCTTGTTGATATGGTGTGGGCACTGTCCATAATGTTCCTGATGCTCATACTGATGTTTATCGTTAATTGGTCCCTGGCACTGGTTATTCTTGCGGCATTGCCGTTTCTGTTTGCGATTAGTTTCTACTTTCAGAGCAGGATATTGAAGAGATACAGACAGGTCAGAAAACTGAATTCTCATGTAACAAATGCCTTCAGCGAAGGTATCATGGGAGCCAGGACTGTTAAGACGATGGTAAGGGAAGAGGAGTGTCTGAAGGAGTTTGCGGTGGTTACAAAGGATTTCAGGGACTATTCGGTGCAGTCTGCGACCCTTTCATCCCTTTATACGCCGGCAATTGTTTTGCTGGGTAGCATCGCTACGGCTTTGATACTCTGGAAGGGTGGAGCGGGAGTACACCTGGGAAGTATCAGCCTTGGCACCCTTCTTGCCTTTACTTCATACACGACTCAGTTCTTTGAGCCTGTAAAGCAATTCGCAAGAGTTTTCAATGAACTGCTTTACTCGCAAGCTTCCGCCGAACGTGTATTTTCTCTGTTAGAGACGGAGGCCGACATTGTCGACAGCAATGCCGTGGTGGAGAAATATGGTGACATGTTCTATTCTTCCCGGGATAACTGGCCGGAATTAAAGGGCAGCATACGGTTTGAAAATGTATCATTTTCTTATAAGGACGGTGAGAATGTTCTGGAGGATTTCAGCCTGGATGTGGCAGAAGGTGAAACCATTGCTCTTGTGGGCGAGACAGGATCAGGGAAAACAACCATCGTCAATCTGGCCTGCCGTTTCTATGAGCCTACCAAGGGTTCCATACGGATTGACGGAACAGATTACAGGGAAAGGCCCCTTTTATGGCTCTATTCAAATCTGGGATATGTACTTCAGGAGCCTCACCTGTTCAGCGGAACGGTGAAGGATAACATTGCCTATGGAAGGCAGGATGCGAAGGAAGAGGATATCGTCAACGCTGCAAAGCTTGTGAACGCTCACGAATTCATTACGAAGCTGGATAAGGGCTATGATACTGAGGTGGGCGAAAGAGGCGGCAGACTCTCTACTGGTCAGAAGCAGCTCATTTCCTTTGCCCGGGCAATATTGGCCGACCCACGTTTATTTGTCCTGGATGAAGCTACCTCGTCTGTCGATACGGAAACGGAGCAGCTGATACAGGAAGCCATCCAAAAGGTCCTCAGCGGGAGAACCAGCTTCATCATTGCCCACAGACTGTCAACAATCCGTTCGGCAGACAGGATACTGGTTATTGAAAAAGGGAAAGTGGTTGAGGAAGGAACACACAAGCAGCTTCTTAGCCGAAAGGGATACTATTACAGGCTTTACACCAATCAGTTCATGGAGGAACAACAGAGTAAAATTTATGATAATAAGATGCTGATTGGATAGAAAAAGGAGTGCTGTACCCCTGCTTTATGGCAGTTTTGCAGCACTCCCTGTCTGAACCTTTTCTAGACCTTAAAGCTGGAAACGGCTTTTATTAATAAATCGGACTTTTCTTTAGCCGATTCAGCCATTTTTATGACATCATTGGACATCATGGCGATCTCCGACGCTTCCTGAGCAATACTTGAGGCGCCGCGAGCTTCTTCATTGGCAGCACTTGTAATTTCATCAATGGCCTTTACCATGTTCTGCATGGAAGCTAACAATTCTTCCGATGTCGCACTGAAATCGGTTACCATATCATTGATATTCGATGAGCTCTCGCTGTATTGTTCACCGGTATCGACAAGGGTGTCATAATCATGCAATACTTTTTTATCAATAAACTCCATCATTTCGCCCGAACTGGTGGTTAGGTTCTCTACAGCTGCCAATATGACCTTGGTTACCTCCTGTATCCTGTTAACAGCATCCTTTGAGTTTTCTGCCAATTTCCGGATTTCTTCGGCGACAACCGCAAAGCCTTTTCCGGCTTCACCGGCTCTCGCCGCTTCTATTGCGGCATTCAGCGCAAGAAGGTTTGTTTGAGAAGTGATTGCCAGAATTGCTTCGGAAAGCTCATTGATCTGATGGACAGCTTTTGATTGTTCAATGGCATCCGTCAAATTGTTTTCTGTTCTTCTAAACATTTCAAGGGCACTCTCTTTGGAGCTTATCGCGCTTTGCCTCATATCCTCAGACATTCTGTTTATATTGGCGGCTGTAACAGAGCCTTCCTGTGCTTTTGTTGCAATGGATTCTACAGCATTCTCGATCTCAGTGGAGGTAGCATTCATTTCCTCGGAAGAAGCAGCAGTCTCCTCTGTTCCTGCCGACAGCTCCTGCGTTGTTGCTGATATTCCCTCGATGCTCTTATTGAGATGCTCCATTCTGGTATTAATATAGATAAGCATTTCACCGACATGGGAGGATTCTTCGGCAACCCCTTTAATAATACTTTTTATGGAATTTTGCATGGTAAGGATCGCATTGGCCAGCATACCAGTCTCGTCCTTCATTTTAAGCAGCTTTGCAGGTACCTCCCTTGTAAAGTCACCGGTTGCCACGATATTTAAACAATTGGATGCCTCCTTAATGGGCTTTGAAATACCTGCTGAAACGAAGAATGTAACAGTGATGCCCAAAATGACGAAAAATATAGATAAAATCAGCAATGTTGATCCGAGCTCGTAAACTTTCTGCATTGCTTCTGACTTTAGAGTGGTGACGGCTAAGGACCAGTTGGTTCCCCTTACAGGAGCATATCCCATGTATTTGGTCATACCCTTATAGGTATATTCGCCTGTTCCGCTTTCTCCTTCAACCATTTTCTGCTCTAATTCAACCAATGACTGCAGTTCAGGATCTGTTTTTACATTTTCAAAATCATTGTCCATATTAATGATGAGGTTCTCATCTTTGTGGGCGATGGTCGTTCCTTTTTTATTTATCATAAAGGCGGAGCTGTTTTCCCCAAAACGTATATCCTCGACAAGCACGCTCAAATTAACACCATCACGGACAGCAATCAAGACACCCTTGACGGTATTTCCGTCTTTAATCGGAACTGCGTATGACACAATCAGCCTGTTATCAGCTTTACTCATGATAGGATCCGAAACAGCTCTTTCACCCGACAGCGCTTTGACAAAAAACTCTCTGTCAGATATATCAATGCTATCACCGTTGGTGCTCTTTGCTTTACCCTTCGTATCGGCAATATTTATTCTTAAATGGCCGCTTCTTTCCACTTCGGCTTTCAGCATATTTAACTTTTCATCAATCGTCAAACTATCGTCCTTGATGGAACTGGTGAGAGCGATTGCTTCCAGTGAACTGAACTGAGCATTCACTCTTTCCTCAACAACTTTTGCTGCTTGCATTGCCAGATGAGACAATGATTCGTTTATACTGGATGACATCGTATTACTTGATGCTATGTAAGATATTGCTACAAGCCCTGCACATACAAAAATCAGCACTCCTCCAAAAAACAATAATAATTTTGCTTTCAGACTTCTCATTTGCATCATGAACCCCTCCGATAATTTTAGTGTATGCATTTTCGTCTATGGCTTTCAGTGTACATAGGATAGAAACTTGATCATGAAAAACATAAAAACGTTTGTCGTTAAATGTCTCATTATGTCGTTTTTCCATTATAATTTTCCATTATAATATAAAAAAGTGGAATAAGGAAGGAGTTATTTATAATAAAATAAAGGGCTGTTTTGAAACAGCCCCGGTAGATAGTAAAGCACATTGACTGATGGTACTGTTCTACTACTCAACGATCAGGGAGTTGGCGATATTGTTCGCATGGTCGGCTATTCTCTCAAGAGCTGCTACCATATTTGTGAAGATAACCCCTGCTTGTGAGTCACAGCATTTTTCCTGAAGCCTGGCGATGTGGTTATTGATATAGTTTTTCTTCATTTCATCCACTTCCTGCTCCATAGCGGCAACGGTATCCAACCGTTTTGTATCACGCTTTTGAAAGACATCCAGACTTGTGCGCAGTGTTTCCAGTGCTTTTTCCGACATGGTTCTCAACTCAGCCTGTCCTTCCGGAGAAAGGGAAGCTCTCCTGTCTGCGATAGCAACAGCATACTGGGAAATGTTCTCTGCCAGGTCGCCAATGCGCTCCAGATCGATGACAACATGGTGCAGGCTGCCCAGAATCTTTAAATCACTTTCAGATAACTCCATACCCTTGAATTCGATCAGGTAATGAGTGATTTGGTTTGTTAAATAGTCTATGGTTTTCTCTACTTCCGAAATCTTTTGTACTTTCTGCTCATCCTTCTCAAAAAATGCCTCTGTTGATAGCTTAAAATTGTCGTAGACAATCTTCCCCATCCGGGTTAGCTCCTTTAATGTCTGTGTTAGAGCGATCACCGGAGTTTGTGCAATTCTTTTATCCAGATAAACGAGTTTTTTCTCAATTAATTCAGATTCATGCTTTTCCTTTATTATTTTTGTAATAAACTTGACCATAAGCTTTGCGAAGGGGAAGAGCAAAATCGTGGCGGTTATGTTAAATAGAGTGTGAAAGTTGGCAATCTGCCTTGATACATCGCCTACAGAAAGCGATTCCATCCAGGTTACAATGCCTGGGAAAAGCATAAGCACCGGTAAATAAATGAGGCTGCCGATAATATTGAACATCAAATGAACTCCCGCAGCACGCTTGGAATTTGTATTGGTTCCTATTGCTGCGAGGATCGCTGTAACACATGTTCCTATATTTTGACCCAGTATCACAAAAACGGCTCCATCCAGACCTATAAGCCCCGTTGCTGCAAGTGCCTGCAATATGCCTACAGAGGCAGAGGAGCTTTGTATGATTGCAGTAAAGAGGGCGCCGATCAGGATGCCTACCAAAGGATTATTAAAATTTGTCAATAAAGCTTGAAATCCCGCGTGACTGCGCATAGGTACCATAGATCGGGACATCAGATCCAGACCCACAAAAAGGATGCCAAAGCCTAGTATGATTTCTCCAACTCTTGATAACATTCTCTTCTTGACAAACACTGTCATGAACATACCGATAAACAGAATAAACGGTGCGATATCAGAAAGTTTGAATGCAATGAGCTGAGCGGTAATGGTGGTTCCGATATTTGCGCCCATAATGACGCCTGTGGCCTGCAGCAATGTCATAAGACCTGCATTTACAAAACCTACGACCATTACAGTGGTGGCGGAAGAGCTCTGAACCACAGCCGTTACGCCGGCGCCGACACCAACAGCGGCAAAGCGGTTCGTGGTAAGCATCTCCAGGGTATGTCTCATTTTGTCCCCGGCTACATTTTCCAGGCCATCCGACATCATTTTCATGCCATATAGAAACATGCCAAGACCGCCAAGCAAAAGAAATATCATTGCAATACTCATACATCCTCCAAGTCTTTACTAGTTTTTTGTGGTGCACTTACCATAAAGCTACGGTGATACTCTTAACAATTTCGCAAATTCTGCCGCATTTTTGTGATTGGTTCATTATAATAGGTCTATGTTAATTTTATGTTAAGTTCATGTAAAATCCTTGGAGGGAAATCACCCTTTATTTACCAAACACATTTACATATCCCTGGATAAGCACCACCAGTATAATTACAGGTAATACCCAAGTTAGATATCCTCTTAATGCTCGTGGCATTTTTAAACCTGCACCTGTATTCATTTCCTCCATGTACTTGTCGAATCCCCAGCCGTAGCGGGAAACGCAGAAGAGTAAATAAACCAGTGAGCCCAGAGGAAGCAGATTGTAGCTGATAATGAAATCCTCCAGATCCAATATGCCTGTGCCCGGCCCTAAGGGCTGGATTGAGCTTAAAACATTAAAGCCTAAAATACACGGTAGGGAAAGGGCAATGACTAAAATAATGTTAATGACGGATGCCTTTTTCCGGCTCCAGCCCCATAAATCCATTCCGAAAGACATAATGTTTTCAAACACGGCAATAACCGTAGAATATGCGGCAAAACACATAAAGATAAAGAACAGTGAACCCCAGATCCTGCCGCCGGCCATAGCATTAAAAATATTGGGAAGTGTAATAAATACAAGACCGGGACCTTGTCCAGGATCAACGTTAAACGCAAAGCAAGCCGGGAAAATAATCAGCCCCGCAATAAGTGAAACCGAAGTGTCCAATACTGCAATATTAATCGATTCACCAAGAAGGCGGCGCTCCTTCCCAATATAGCTTCCGAATATGGCCAGAGAACCGATTCCTATACTCAGCGTAAAAAACGCCTGGCTCATGGCAGCAAATATGGTTTCCCACAGACCGGTTTCCCTGATACGGTTCAAATCAGGCATCAGATAAAACTTCAGGCCTGCACTTGCATTCGGCAGCGTCATGGATTTCACAGCAAGCAGCACAATAATTGCAAGCAGCAATACCATAAAGACCTTGGTAACTTTTTCGACTCCGCTCTGCAGCCCGAGAGAGCATACTCCGAAGCAAAATACCGTCGTAATTACCATCCATATTGTCATTTCAACAGGATTTGCCGTAAGATCAGTAAAGACCTGAGCAACCTGCGGAGCATCAAGTCCCACAAATTTACCTGTCAGAAACTTATAAAAATAAGCCAGCATCCAGCCCGCAATGGTGGTGTAAAACATCATCAGTATATAGTTTCCGGCAATACCGGCATAGCCCATCCAATGCCATTTATGTCCTTCTTTCTCCAAAACATTAAACGAAGTCGCAATACTTTTCTGGCTCGCGCGTCCTACTGCAAGCTCCATTGTGATGATAGGCAAGCCAAGCAAAAAGATAAATACAAGGTAGATAAGAACAAATATCCCTCCGCCATATTGCCCTGTGATGTAAGGGAAGCGCCAGACATCACCCAATCCGATTGCACATCCTGCAGAAATCAAGATAAAACCCAAACGCGAAGCAAATCTTTCTCTTTTCTCCATTTTTTCAGCTCCTAAAAAATTGAAATACTAATCTCCAGTATTAGTATGAACGGTTTACTTGTGTAAAATTATAATATTATAGATTTTGAAAAATGACAATAATACTATAATCCAAACTCAACAAAATGTGACATTCGTTATTGAAAAATGCAAAGAATAACTTTACAATACACTATGTGCATTGTTGTACACTTTTGAGGAAGGATTGTAACAATGAATACATCGAATATTTGGATAGCAATGGCGTTGACTGTCTTTGCCGGACTATCGACTGGAATCGGCGGAGTGATTGTATTATTTTTCAAGAAGAGTAATCCGAAGCTTTTATCGGTTTCGTTGGGTTTTTCGGCGGGAGTGATGATTTATGTCTCTTTTGTGGAACTGTTTACCGAAGCAAGAAAATTACTGATTTCCAGCCTGGGTGATAAGGTAGGGGTATGGGTCAATATCATTTCATTCTTCGGAGGGATTTTGCTGATCGCAATTATTGACAAGCTGATACCCTCTTACGAAAACCCACATGAATCACGCAGCGTTGAAAATATGAGCGGACAATGCAGTATGGACAGAAATCTGAAGCTGCTTCGGACAGGAACTTTGACTGCGATTATTATTGCGATACATAACTTTCCTGAAGGCATGGCGACATTTGTCTCATCGATTCAGACACCGTCACTTGGAATCGCCATTGCCATTGCTATCGCAATTCATAATATACCGGAAGGAATCTCTGTAGCAATACCGGTATATTGCGCTACCGGCAGCAGAAAAAAGGCATTTGCATGGACGCTGATCTCGGGAATCGGGGAACCGGCCGGTGCAATTCTTGCCTATTTATTCCTGTTGCCGATACTCAATGATGCTGTATTTGGTATATTATTTGCCATCATAGCCGGAATTATGGTGTTTATATCCTTTGATGAACTCCTGCCGAGTGCAGAGGAGTATGGTGAGCATCATCTTTCCATCTATGGCTTGATTGCAGGTATGGCTTTAATGGCAGTCAGCCTGCTGATACTGGGGTGAGAAAAAAAGATTGCCTGTGTTACAAGGCAATCCTTAATAATTTAGCTAAAGCTATTTAATTAAAAATTTCTTTTACATGATATTAGTTAAAATAGAGACAGGTACGTTTTGTACATCCACTTCGTTTCTATTGCCCAACATTCCGGATACAGGAACAATATCTGTTCCTGGGCTTCCGTCGCCAAGTGAGTAATCGGTGCAATCTCCCCATCTGTACAGAGTGCCATCTGTCGTGACTGCTGAGAATTTACCGGTGACCACCTGTATATTATTGAGCAGCATTATTGGCTCAAATTGGTCATCAAGTGAACCGTTACCCACTGTGCCGAATGTATTTTCCCCCCATGCCCATAAAGTTTTATCACTTTTTAAAGCTACGGTAGTACCTTCATAATTACGTATTTGAACGACATTATCCATCAACTTCACAGGCTTCGATTGGAAATAGTCAGTAGAAACTTTATAACTATTTCCATTCCGGCTAACATCATATACCGGCAGGCTATAGCCCCATACCCAAAGTGCCCCATCTGTGTCAATCGCTGACACTTGCCCATAATCCCCGATGTATACTGAAGCAACATCATTCAATATTTTTATTGGCTTGGTCTGTATAGGGATATTTTCAATTGCTTTTGCATTACCTGAGCCACCATTGCCGATTTGATATTTATAATTGCTGCCCCACATCCAAAGGGAATTATCTGTTCGTATAGCTGCTATGCATACTGTGTCGCGTTCACTGCTTATTTCCACAGATTTTACTTTATCCAGTATCTTAGCTGGCTTTTTTTGATACTTTCTGGTACCATTACCGACCTGGCCCCAAGAATTATATCCACATGTCCAGAGAGTACCATCTTTTTTCAGTATTGCAACTATCTTGACCCAAGAACTGAGATTCGTCTTTATGGAAGCCACATTATCCATTACCTTTGTAGGCTTGGTTACTTCACAGCCTTCGGAGTATGTAGATTTCCCGCCTGTAACAATACTGTCATCATCATAGCCCCAAAACCAAAGTGTTCCGTCTTTCTTTATGACAAAAATACAACGGTTATCAGGACCTAATTCTACAGAAGCTACATTATCCATTAACTTATACTGTTTAGCTTCAGCGAAACCTTTGTTTTTACCATTATAAATAAGATGTGAAAGATTATATCCCCAGCCCCAAAGGCTTCCATCCTTTTTTATGGCTAATGTTAAGCCACCTCCAGTATATACTTTGGATACGTTATCCATCACTTTGACAGGGGTTGTCTGAATTTTATAACTGTATCCTCCTTCTTCTTTGTATAATGCATTGCCTTTATCACCGATACCCAATTGACAATATTCATTACTTCCCCAAGCCCAAAGAGTACCATCTTTTTTAATTGCGAATGAATAATTGAATCCTTGCGTAACGGATACAACATCAGACATTATTTTTACAGGAAGTTTTTGCATTTTAGTAGTACCGTTTCCAATCTGGCCACAGTCATTCATACCCCATCCCCAGAGGGTATTATCCTTCTTAATAGCAAAGTTCTGGGTTATCTTAGTGTCTCCTTCTTCTAACAGATACTCAGAGTTGTATTCAGCGGTTAAAGGCATTGCTACAGACATTAGAATTGCTAAAATTACGATTGTGGTCAATACTTTTTTCAATCTACTCTCACCTTTCCTATTAATTATTGTTTGATAGCGGTAATTAAAATTTTTCTAATATTACCTCCTATGGTTACATAATATAGTCAAAATGTACTGTTGTAAACATAATATTACTTTATTGACGGGCATGATTGCGGGTATGGCTTTAATGGCAGTCAGCCTGCTGATACTGGGGTGAGACAGGAAAAAAGGATTGCCTGTGTTGCAAGGCAATCCTTAAAAATCTAGCTAAAGCTATTTATTTACGACATTTACCGGTGTGCCGTTCAAGAACTGGCGTAAATTGTCCACCGCGATATCCATTAGACGCTGGCGGCTTTCCTTCGGCGCCCAGCTGATATGCGGCGTAATAATGCAATTCTTTGCCGCTAATAGCGGATTGTCTCCATTGATTGGTTCAGTACTCACCACATCAAGGCCGGCAGCGTATACCTTGCCGCTGTTAAGCGCATCTGCAAGATCCTGCTCGACGATCAGCGGACCACGGCTATTGTTTAGAATAATTACGCCGTCCTTCATTTTAGCAATGGTATCTTTATTAATGATGCCTTTTGTCTCTGGGAAAAGGGGACAATGCAGCGCTATGACATCAGATTCTTTCAGGAGAGTATCCATGTCTGCATATTTGCATGTCTCACTTTCCAGCGCAGGATTGGTATAGCTGTCAAATGCCAGTACCTTCATACCCATTGCCTGAGCTATTCTACCGGTTGCCTGCCCAATTCTCCCAAACCCTATGATTCCCATGGTTTTGTCTGCAAGCTCAATCAGAGGATAATCCCAGAAACACCAATCTGCATTGTTCTCCCAGCGTCCCTCATGTACGGCGTTGCTGTGATGCGCAACATGATGGCATATTTCAAGAAGCATGGCAATAGCAAACTGTGCAACAGCTGCTGTACCGTATGAGGGAATATTGCATACAACAACTCCCTCGTCCTTCGCTGCGTCAACGTCTACAACATTGTAACCGGTTGCCAGTACACCGATAAATTTCAGATTGGGTGCGGCTTGAAGTGTTTTTCTGCTGAGAGGTGTTTTGTTTGTGTATATTGCATCGGCATCACCGATACGCTTTATAATTTCATCTTCATCGTTCATAGGGGTCCTGTCATATACCGTTAAGCTTCCAAGCTCCTCTAGTCCGCTCCAGCTTAAATCACCGGGATTTTCCGTATAACCGTCAAGAACTACGATTTTCATATCTACTTCCTCCATTGTTTATTATGTTTATTTGGCTTACCGACCTCACATTAATTACGACTAATCCTCAAGCAATGCCCATGCTCTGTTAAGAACACGCTTGGCGTTAGCCACTACCAGGTCGGCGTCCTCGTTCTTCCAGGGTTTGACTTCAAATGACAGCACATACGGGCTCTCCGCATTCATAAAGCCCTCGTTTTTAAGGACACGAAGGAATTGAAGAAGCTCTTTGGTATCATTCGAGCTGTTTGGGAAACCGAAACGCTGATGTTCGTCACCGTAGCCTTCCGCAGAAGGATCTTCACATACGGTATTTCCAATGTGGAAATGCGTGAGGTACGGTCTTAACGTACGCACCACAAACTCACTGCTTTCATAGCACATCGGGATATGGGACAGGTCAATTAAAAGTCCGAAGTTATCACAGGTTGAACGGATATCTGCTGCGAACTTCGCGGCATACGGCGCGGGACCGATTAGAGATTTCTTTGCGATATCATAATCAAAGACCTCAAGCTCAACCATCATACCTTTTGTTTTTGCATACGCGCATAAATTTCTGGTGGTCTTGAGAAGCTGTTCGTATGCAAGATCTTTTGTGGCTTCTTCCCACTTTCCGGAAAGGAAGGCTATTCCCTTTGCTCCTAGCTGAGCGGCTTCATCAATTGCTTCTATTAGTGTTGCTTCCGCTTTGGCGCGCACTTCTTCGTTGACATCATTCGCATTGAGGCCGGTTGTCAGCAGACGGGGCTGAGCTCCATAGCAGACAGTGAGATGAGATACCTCCAGAAGCTTTGCAGCTTCGCTTCGAAGCTGGTCGTCCTTGATCCAGGTTACCTCCACTGCGTCAAAATAGTCATCAACAGCTATTTTTTTTAGAACTTCGACGACATTTGGATCCTCACCGCGTAATGTAGAGGGATACGCCATAAAGGAAATAAGTCCGACCTTAAAATACTTGTGAATTGATTCTTTCATAACTTTTCCTCCTGATTCTGGTTTATTTTTTAGCGAATCTTATTTATTTCTTTGATACTGTTTCAATCACTTTTTTTGCGATAGCATCAGCATCAAGGCCGTAATGACACAAGAGATCACTATATGGCCCACACTCTGCATGGCAATCGTTGATTCCTACGAAACCAACAGGGACGAAAGCGTTTTCCATGCAAAGTGTTTGTGCAACTGCCGATCCTAAACCGCCGATGATGGAATGTTCTTCAGCTGTTACCACCGCTCCTGTCTTCTTAGCGTAATCAAGTAAGAGCGCGCTGTCAAGCGGTTTTATGCAGAACATATCTATTACTGCTGCGTCTATACCTTTTGCTGCAAGCATCCTAGCTGCTTCGAGAGCCTTGCCGGTCATTATGCCGCAGGATACAATAACGACATCCTTGCCGTCTTTTAGTATTTTACCCTTGCCGTCTTCAAAAATATCATCTTCTTTGTAAAGCGCAGGGAAGACATCTCTTGATAAGCGGATATACATGGGTGAAGAATCTTGTATAGCGTTTTTGACAATCCAGTCTGTCAGTCTTTCATCACTTGCTACATATACTTTAAAATTGGGCAGAGCAAGCATTACGGCCAGATCATCTATGGAATGGTGACTTGGACCGTCGAACGCATCGGAAAGGCCGCCGTACGCACCCGCAAATTTGATGCCAAGTCTGGAATAGCTCCCGAATGCTCTGGCAGAGATCAGAGATAAGCTGGTGATAAATGTTGCAAAGGTATTCACAAACGGCACTTTTCCAACTGATGCAAATCCGGCAGCCATGGCGGCCATATTTGCTTCCGCTATTCCAACATTGAAAAACCTTTCCGGGCAAGCTGATGCAAAAATATTGCTCTTTGTTGAACTGCTGACATCTGCGTCAAGTACGACAACTCTGTCATTATCCTTCCCATATTTGGCTAAAGCTTCGCCATAAGCTTCACGTATCGACGTTGCCATTATTCAGCACCTCCCAGTTCACGCATGGCCGTTTCATAAGACGCATCCCCGATCGGGCTGCCGTGCCATGTGTTTTTGCCCTCCATAAAAGACACGCCTTTTCCTTTTACTGTTTTCGCAAGCACGATGGATGGCTTGTCTTTTACCTGCGCCGCTGCTTCATATGCTTCGCACAGTGCGCTCGTATCGTGTCCGTCACATGTGAAGCACTCCCAGCCAAAAGCGAGGAATTTTGCCTCAATATCGCCCATAGGCATGATTTCTTCAGAGGTTCCGTCAAGTTGTACACCATTCCAGTCAAGAATAGCAGTCAGATTGTCTGCTTTGAACTTTGAGGCACTCATACATGCTTCCCAAACGGTTCCTTCATTGAGTTCTCCATCCCCAAGTATGGCGTATACATGTGCATTGGATCTGTCAAGGCGAAGTGCCAGTGCCATGCCGAGAGCTGCAGACAGGCCCGTCCCCAGAGGACCTGTGGAAAGCTCCACACCGGGCAGTGTTAATGCACAGGGATGTCCCTGAAGCCTGGTATTAAAATCCCTGAGTGTATTCATCTCTTCTACTGGAAAAAACCCCTTCTCGGCAAGTACACGGTACAGCATGGGCGCGGCATGTCCTTTACATAAAATGATTCTGTCTCTTCCAGGTGCTCCGGGATCTGCAGGATCCACATTTGCCGTATGGAAGTAGAGCGTTGTAAGAATTTCGCAGACAGACAAAGAGCCGCCCGGATGTCCGGTTTGCTTGTCATGCAATACACGGATGACATCTTTCCGGAACTTATTACACAGCGCGTCCAAATCAGCTTTTTCTTGCAGCGTAATGTTCAAATGAATGACCTCCTGTTTTAATAGTATATTTTGTGTTCACTATTACCGTCTCTCGGGAATGGTAACCATGGCCACACTTAATGATAACGTCGTTATCAACGCAAGAATAATTGTGGTATATAGGGTTTGTGATGGAAACAACTATTTATATTGAAAGAACCATCCTGTTTCAGAGACAAAACGTTCAAAAAAGCTTTGCTCCGAGGGCTCCGAACAAATCATTTCTATTCCGACAGCCATAGAAATATTCTCATTCTGTAAAGACTGATAAAATGCGGCGGCGGATTCGTGAGAATACACGCCATCTTCAGCGCTGAACAATGGATGCTTGTCGCCATATAGCGAAGAGAGCCTATTCAAAACGCAATTGGCTATATGTACATGTGTACAATACTTTTTCGCTTTAGACCAGGAAGAATAGAGATCTTCATTAAGCTGGGCGATATGACTGATATCAAAAACCAGTCCAATGCATGGAACTTCGTTACGTATGTCTTCAACGAAAGGTACCGACATCTCTGTGTGACCGAGTAAATGGCGGTATTCCACATCACGATCCCCGGGCTCCAGCAAAATATGAACATCTGCTGCCCGGTGGTGTAGTTCAATGATAGAATCTTTCAAATAGCTTAAACAAAGCACATCGTCCTTTTCCTGCTCGGGCCTTGTGCCGCTGTTGATCAGAACGAATTCTGAACCCGCTTGACGGGCAAATTTAAAGCACTCAACGAGCGCGTCAACCGCTTTCTTTCTTTCGCCGATATTTTTTGAACACAGATTTAGGTTTTGGGCCTTCTGAAGAGCAGCACCAAGAAAAACACTTCGGTAATCTCCCAAAAGAGTACGAACGTTTTCGGAATCAAAATTTTCACAATAATACTCGACCATGGAAAAGTCAAATGGTTTTATATAATCAAGTGCTCTTTTAAGTCCATCCAAACTGCTTTTTGAACTTGGAAACGTTGCTGAAAGTACAAATGACTTTTGAATGGGCATATCATCACCTCTATAATGCCGCCGCTTTTTTTACAGATACAATTTCGGGCTCATCTACTGTATTGGGCTCATCAATATCGACCTGTGTATCCTTCATGAGCTTCAGATGGGAATGAAGCATGTCGATAGCAGCTTTCTTGTCTTTGGCTTGAATGGATTCTATCATCAATTCATGCTGTTTCCATGATAAAAGTACGATCGATTTTCCTTCATTTGTATTTCTATAGATACGTTGTCTGGCAATAAGCAAGGTATTTTCGATCTCTGTGATATACTTTATCAGTTTATTGGATTTTGAAACATTCGCTATACTCACATGGAATTTCACATCATATGTGTTATGAAGCTGCGCAATTTCTTTGCTGCTGCCGGAATCTACGGAGCGCAGGAGTTGATTATATTTTTGGTTAAAGTCGTTGATGATTCCCTTAATGTACTCTATGTCCTCATCGGTAGCAAGGTCGATGCATTTTTCAAATGATATGGACTCTAGTGCAGTACGCAGCTCAAGCAAATCTAAAAGCTCGGATTTGGTAATATTGACACAGTATAATCCCTTCCGTTTTATATTAACAACAAACCCGTTCTGGACCAACTGGTTTATTGCTTCTCTTACCGGAGTACGGCTGATCCCAAACTTTTCTGCAAGGATATCTTCTCTAATCCTGTCCCCGGGTTTTATTTCCGACGACAGTATCATATCCAAAATAGATGTATAAGCATAATCTGTGAGGACAAAATTATTTGTCATTTTATAAAGCACTTCCTTAAATAAAGATTATTATTTTAAAAAAATACCATAAAAAGCTCATAAAGTAAAGTGAAACGTTTAACAACATCGAAAAATATTATAAATTATAATATTTATATCATACCATTGAACGAATCATTTTTCAATTTATTTTTCTAATAATATTGAAAACCCTAAGGATAGAGGAATACAAGATAAATTGAATTAAATTGAAAATTTATGAATAATATAAATTATAAATTATAAATTATAAATTCGTTGACTTTTGCATGAAAATTTTTTATAATGAACTCACATTAACAAATCAATTTATCGTTTTTTCAAAAGATAATTACAAAATGTACCGGATTGAGAAAGGAGAAAGTAATGGCAAAACAAGAAATAATCCATCTCAATAAAAAAGGACGGGTAAGTGTGCTCTGGAATTCCAGCAAATATGCTTTGCTGTTTCTGGCGCCATGGATTATTGGATTGCTTGTATTTTCCGTATATCCTATTATTCACTCTCTATACCTTTCTTTTACAAACTTCAATCTTTTTGAAGCACCCAATTTCATTGGCTTGGAAAATTATAAACTTCTTTTTAATGATCCGCGCTTTATTGATTCTTGTAAGGTGACCAGTATTTACGTGTTTGTCGGCGTTCCTCTCCAGCTTGCTTTTGCATTGATTTTAGCGATGGTATTAAATAAAGGTATACCCGGATTGAAGTATTTTAGAGCAGTCTATTATCTTCCGGCGCTTCTTGGAGGTAGTGTTGCAATATCAGTCTTATGGCGGCAGGTATTTGGTATGGAAGGTATCATGAATCAAGTTTTGGGTATCTTTGGCTTACCGGAAAGTATAACTTCAATCAGCTGGATCACAAATCCCAAATATGCATTGCTCACCCTTATCATACTAAGGGTTTGGCAATTCGGGTCACCGATGATTATTTTCCTTGCCGGCTTAAAACAGATCCCGCAGGAATTGTATGAGTCAGCTTCCATTGACGGGGCGAATACATTCATGAAATTTGCGAAAATTACTTTACCCATGCTATCACCCATTATTATTTTCAACTTGATCATGCAGATTATTTCCGCATTTCAAGCCTTTACACCTGCGTATATTATTGGCGGTGTAACAGGTGGGGCGTTGGATAGCCTGTTATTCTATACACTGTACCTTTATATTGTAGGTTTCACTTATTTTAAGATGGGGTATGCTTCCGCGATGGCCTGGATACTCATGATAGCGATATCTCTTCTGACAATAATCATATTTAAGCTTACTAGTAAAAATGTTCACTATGAAGTTTAGGAGGACAAAGGAATGACTTTGGAAATGAGATCGATACATAGGAGTGAGGGCGTAAGCCGGAAGGTATATAAAATAATAGGCGCAATTTTGATTACATTAGGCGCGGTAGTCATGCTTTATCCCCTTTTATGGATGGTGGCAAGCTCTTTTAAACCCGAAAGTATGATTTTCGCGGATAAAAGCTTATTAATAAAAGAGTTTACAATTGATCATTACATCCGAGGCCTGAAAGGTGTTGCAGGGACAAGCTTCATGGACTATATGGTCAATTCGATAAAGGTTGTTATTCCTGTTATTATCGGGAACCTTATATCCTGCTCCATGGTAGGATATGCTGTTGCGAGGCTTGAATTTCCGTTTAAAAAGATCGTATTCCCGATTATTCTGATAACGATGATGCTGCCGATGCATGCAACGCTTATCCCCAGATACATGATGTTTCGCAATCTGAATTGGATCGATACGTATCTCCCGTTGACGGTACCCAGCTTCTTTGCAATACAAGGCTTCTTCTGTTATTTGTTTATCCAGTTTATGCGCGGTATACCGAAGGAGCTTGACCAGGCCGCGACAGTTGATGGCTGCGGTCCGATCATGACTTATTTCAGAATCATAGTACCGCTCTCCGGCCCGGTATTTATTACAGCTGCAATTTTCTCATTCATCTGGACCTATGACGACTTTTTCTCGCAGCTGATATATATTAACGATCCGACGCGGTTTACGATAGCTCTTTCTTTGAGACAATATACGGAGGCGTTTGAACTATCTGCATTTGGTGTTTTATTTGCAATGTCTTCACTGTCACTTGTCCCCGTGTTCGTATTCTTTATCAGCTGCCAGAAGTATCTGGTTGAAGGCATAGCAACTACCGGATTGAAGGGATGATACGTTCCATTAATGGAGGCGGATAATGAAGTCAGGTATTATAGGATTCGGAGTAATTGGACAGGAAATTGCATACCGCTTAAAGGGATGGGGACATTCTGTATATGTTTATGATAAGGATCGTTCTCTTGTTGATCAATGCAGAATGAAAGGCGCCGAAGGGGTGTTGAATATACGGGAGCTTTCCGTCTGCGAGGCTATTTTCATTTGTGTCAATGGAGACAGGCAAATTGAAAGTGTCATGTCAGGAGAAGGCGGACTATTGGAGATATTGACAGAAGGAAAGGTTTTGATCGATGTTGGCACAACCAGCCCTGAACTTGAAGCAAGGTTTGAGCTTATGTGCGCACAGAGAGGAGCTTCTTATCTGGACGCACCGGTATCCTGGAGAGACGATGGACTTATTATGATGGTGGGGGGCAATGAGGATACATATATAAGGGTCAGGACGCTATTGGAAATGGTGTCGTCAAAATGCAGATATATGGGAAGTATTGGGAGCGGACAGAAAGTAAAATCCTTAAATCAGATGATTTTTTCTAATTTTACTGCGGTCTGGGCCGAGGCGATTACCTATGCAAATGCGATTGGTATACCACAGGATGTTTTAACAGATTTTCTTGGCTTCTCAGCACCTGAATCAATGTATACAGGTGATTACTCCCGTATTAAAGGCTCCATCGATAATAATGTCAAGGATCTACTTTATGTTATTGAGCTGGCTCATGAAAACAATGTTACTATTCCTGTGACCAGCGTTACACATCAGGCATTTAAGTATCTGATGAAGATCGGTGACGGAAAGCTTTCACAAAATAGTTTAATAAAATACTGGAAAGTATTGAATGGAGAGAAGGCAGATCATGATTAAGACAGTCATAATCGGTGCGGGAGGTATTGCTGCAAAGCATGCGGAATGCATCAACCGGCTTCCCGATATGAAGGTAGCCGGCGTGATCGATGTAAATAATGAGAATGCACGCAGAATTGCTGAAATTTGTAATTCAAGGGTATGTACGAGGCTTGAGGATGTCATTGATGAGGTTCAGATGGTACATCTGCTGACACCTCCCTCCAAAAGAGTCGAATATGCCGAAATTGCGATGAAAGCGGGAAAGCATGTCCTGTGTGAAAAACCGATCGCTGTGAACCTGGACGATGCACAAAGACTATCGGAGCTTGCGGCAGAGAATCATGTCTTATTTATGACTGCATTCAATATGCGATTCAGGCCGGGTTATTTGAAACTACAGGAGGATGTGCTGTCCGGAAGGCTTGGCGACATCATAAGCATCTGGAGCCACAGGATAGGACCCGGGTCAGGATTTAAGGGGCCTCTGCGTGATTCCTGGAGGACTGATCCGAATTTGGTATGCGGCATGACGATTGAATCTTTGTCCCATGATATTGATATGTTCAGAGGATTAGGCGTTGAGATATCAAGTGTGTCGGCAAGAGTCAAAGGGGTGAGAGAGGAGCTGCCCTCTTTCGATAACAATGCGCAGGTAGTAATGGGCTTGAATAAAGGGGCCAGTGCCGTCATTAATGCAAGCTGGTCCTCCCATCTGGCGATGAGCTCAAGAGGTGTGATCGGCACAAAGGGTACGGCGGTTATTTCGGGCGATGGCTTTTTTGACTTCACAGAGCACAGAATTTTTACCGAAGATATGCGTTATGAGCAGGTTACTCGTATGAAAGACCTTTTTGACATCGAATCTTATTATGCGGAAAATAAGTATTTTCTTGAATGTATTCAAAACGGAAAGAAACCCAATATCACAGCTGAAAATGGGATAGAGGCGTTAAAAATTTCGCTGGCTATACTAAAATCCAGCAATGAACAGCGTGTGATTGAGTTGTGAGGTAAATAGAATGATTAAGCTCTCCTGTGCAACCTTATCTATTGAAGGCTTTGGACAAACGAATTTTGATAAGACCTTTGAGGTAGCGCCTAAAATTGGGTTTAGGAATATTGAGTTTAACTGCTGGTATCCTTCCTCCCTGGCGCCGGCCACGATCAGATCATTGAAGCAGAGATGCTCGCAGCATGGTTTAGAGGCTATGGCAATTCACCTGAGCGGTGGGTTTGGCGGTGATCCTGTCAGGGACTTCTGTCACAAAGTGCAGGCAATGCAGGCTGTACAAATGCTTGGGGGCAGAATGATTGTCTCAAGCGGTGATGCACGGGGCGAGAATGGTGGTATCAGCGGGGTTATACGTTCTCTGAAGGATCTAGTGCCTGTTGCAGAGGAAATGGATGTGCTTATCAGTCTTGAAAACCATGTACATAACAACATTGAAAACATTGACGATTACAGACGAATATTTGATGCAGTGAACTCAAAGCATCTCGGTATATGTATTGACACAGGACACTTTGATGCGGCCGGGGTTGATATGGATGTTCTCATCAATGAATTTGCACCCTTCATTAACCACATTCATCTCAAGGAAAACAAGGGAGTCGGTGAAAAAGTATTTACAAGATTTCAGGAAGGGACTACAGACAACCGGCACATCATTGAAAAAATGATTTCATTAGGTTATTCAGGATATATGACCATTGAGCTTTCACCTGAGATCGGTGAAAAAGACGGGCGGCCATTTACTATTGAGGACTTGATACTTCCGTACACTATGTTTTCAGGGTATGAAAGGAATTAACCAGTTTATATTCGGGTGATACCCGGTTATAAAAAATAAAATTTAGGAGGATAAGAAATGAACATCAAAAGGTTGTTAAGCGGTGTGTTGGTTCTAGTTTTCTTATTAACCGGAATTGTCGGATGCGGATCCAACACAAAGAATCAGGCGGAGGCTACCGCAGAAGAGACTCAGACCAAGGCAGAAAATACAGCGCCTGCAACGAATGAGGCTACGACCGGCGGCGAACCGTATGAGCTTTCCGTGTCCTGGTGGGGCGGCGAAGCAAGACACAAAAAGACATTGGAAATGATAGACGCTTACATGGCAAAAAATCCCAACGCAAAGATTGTAAGCCAATATGCGGCCTACACAGATTACTGGACAAAACTGGCGACACAGGGTGCGAGCCAAAATCTTCCTGATGCTTATCTTGTACAACTCACATATGTAGGCGAATATGCATCCAAGGGACTCATGCGCCCACTTCAGGATTTGGTTGACGCCGGTAAGATCGATGTTTCAAACTATACACCAGGTGCTCTGTCAGGCTCATCTTATAATGGAGAGCTGGTTGGGATAACCTTTGGTGATACGGCTGCCTGCGTAGCAATCAACAAAACACTTATTGAAAGTGTAGGCTATCCGCTGCCCAAAGATCAGATGACGTACAGTGAAAATGCCGAATGGCTTAAAGGTTTGGCAAAGGTACTTCCGGCAGGATACTATGCTTCAGGCTTGGCTGCACGCCATGAGTTTTCTATTGAAACATTTGCAAGGCAGCATGGTATGTATGGCGTAACAACCGAAGACGGTAAGGCGCTGGGATACACGAAAGAAGTATTTGGAAAGTTCCTGCAGTACTATTATGATTTGTTTAAAGCCGGTGTAAACGGCCCAATTGAAGTACTGATGGAGGATCGTCCAAAGCAGTTTGCTGATTCTCTGGCGGGTCATGGGAAAATAGCTTACTGGTATACCAATTGTAACCAGGTAAAGATATTCCAGGCGTCTGTTGAAGATGAACTCGACCTGATCCGTTTACCTGTTGCTGATGGAGCAACCAATCAGAATGTTGAAGCAGCTGTATGCTCAACATGGGCAATTTCCGGAACCACCAAAAAGGTCGATGAGGCTGCACATTTTATCAGCAGTATGGTTAACGACTGGGAGCTCCAGGAAATCTATGACATGGATATAGGTGTACCGGGTTCAACGGAAATACAGAAAAATCTTATTGCAAAGCTTGATATGAACAACAAGGTCGACCGGATGAAGAAGGGTGAAATTGAGATGATGCAGAAGATTCTCAACACGATTGAGCCTTTCAACGGAAGACCGGCAGGTTATGGCGCAATTGTTGATGATATGTATAAGAAAATCGACGAAGTACTATTTGAAAAATCGACGGTTGAACAAGCAGTCGAAGCTCATTTCAACGCAGCACAGACACTGCTCAAATAAAAGGTTAAGGATGGACCGGGTGGTTTTTGGGGTAAGCAGGTTTTTCAGAGAACCTGCTCCCCAATATGACCCATGTATTGTGCAATTTGATGATAAAGACAGACTAGAATACGTATGAAGGAGGTTTCAATGAAAAGTTTTAATGCGGAAGGGCTTGGCAGGACGATTGTGATTGAGCTTGAACGGGGAGATAAGATTGTCGAAAGCATCTGTGATGCACTTAAGGCAGCCAATATAGAGAACGCAATTGTCGGCAGTGCTGTTGGATCTATTCAAAAGTTGGTTTATCACCGGCCAACAGATATGGGGGCTGCAGCATCCGATGAATTTGTAACGGTGGAACAACCTATGGAAATTGGCTCTCTTATAGGGTCGGTGTTTGGAGGAAGCGCTCATTTTCATATCGTGGCTTCTGATCCGAAAAATGTTTATTCCGGGCATCTTGAGCTTGGAAGTGAAACCATGTATCTTCTTGAGGTTACAATGGTAGAGGTGAAAGGCTGTAATCTTGAAAGACGCCTAACACCTGAAAAGGTTAATAAATTGTTCTCAAAATCGTAGTTTAATATATAATGATCATAACATCGTATACGGGAGGATAAACATGATAAGGTTGATGCCGGAATTTCCGAAATTAAATTTGAACGGTAACTGGAAGTACAAAATTGATGAAGAAAATGTAGGAACAGAACAGGGCTATTATAAGGCCAATGTTGACTTTTCTGGATGGAAGGATATGGCAATTCCGACAAACTGGTATCTCACCGAGGTGGGAGATTACTTTGGTGTAGTATGGTTTGAGACCACCTTCAGCGTTCCAGAAAACTACGAGGGTAAAAGGATATTCCTTCGTTTTGATGGTGTTGACTATTATGCAGATGTATGGCTGAATGGTCAATTTATCGGTTCACATGAGGGTATGTTCAATCCTTTTGAGTTTGATGTTACCGATATTGCTAAAATGGATTGTGACAATACTCTGGTTGTCAGAGTTAATGCTCCAAGGGCAAATGCCGAATATAAGCTTGCGATCGATTCGGAGAATCCCCTTTCCAAGGATTACAAAAGACACCAGGCTGTTGATATAGACCTTGTAAAAGGACATATGATTGATGCCATGCACCGCCCGGGCTCAATGACTAAATTCCGCGGCGACGGCAACTCCGGGGGAATATGGGATAACGTGTCTCTGATAGCACGTGAGCATGTTTTTATTGAATATGTAAAGATATTTACCCGCGTAGTGAAGAAAAAGGACTGGGCCGGTGACGGAACCGACAAATATGATGGTACCGGTCTTGTAACAGCAGATATTAGAATTAATAATACAACCGATAAAGTGATATCAACGGATATCGAAATGCATGTAAAACCTTACAATTTTGAGGAAAAATATGAGGGCAGACGTACCCGTAAAGTGGTCCTTCAGCCGGGCATCAATCAATTCAAGCTTGCACTGACAGTAGAGGATGCCAAACTCTGGTGGACATGGGATCAGGGTAAACCTAACATGTATACGGCAGCTTTTCATGTATGCGACGATGTAATCCATCAGAATTTCGGCATCAAGGAAGTCGAACATGAGGAAAAAACGGGCACATGGATACTTAACGGAAGGAAGCTGTTCCTGCGTGGCATGAGATATATTTCCAGCAACTGGATGTCTGTTGCAAATGAAGACATGTGGAATGATGACCTTCAGAAAATGCTTGATATGAACATTAATTCTATCCGTATCGGCAGCCATGTAGAAAAAGACGGGTTTTACACACTTTGCGATGAAATGGGCTTTTTAGTCTGGCAGGTATTCCCTCTGCATTATTGTGTAAGCGATTCAGATGATTTTATAGAGCGTGCCTCAGAAATGATCAGAGATATGGGCGAGATGTTGTATAATCATGCCTCTCTTGGAATGTGGTCCACGTTCAAGGAACCCGAAATCTATAACTTTACGGAAAGGCCCAACAACTTTTTCCGCTTGTGCGAAATCCTGAAGGAGACATTGGGAACGATCGACCCCACCCGTTGGATCCATAAGGGCGATTACAGAGAAGGCGTGCAGAATATTATGATCGGGTGCTGCCAGGACGGCGATACGGATGTCAAGAAGGTAAACTTCCAGCCAAATGTTGTGGAATTCGGTGCGCAATCGATTCCCTGCATGGAGACATTGAAGACATTCATTCCCGAGGATAAGATGTGGCCGCCACATTGGGATACATGGGAATACTGGGGACTTTTCTATGATCTGACCTTTAAGTTTGCCAAGGTGGAAATGGGAAATTCTGTAGAAGAGTTCATAGACAATTATCAGGAGTATGAAGCAAAGGTTGTGAAGGAGCAAATAGAGACTATCCGCCAGCGTAAATATGCGCCTGTGGGTTCGATGTACCTCTATTACTGGTCAGACGCTTGCCCGATGATAGGCTCAGGCTTGCTCGATTATTACCGCAGACCGTATAAGGTTTACGATTCGATGAAAGCAGTTTATACGCCTGTTCTGATTAGTCTTGAATGGAATGCGGATCCCTATATCATTGGACGTGACAAGATTTATCATCCTTCTGAAAGCTTTGTAGGGAAGGTATGGATAACAAACGACCTTGGAGCTTTAAAGGATTGTCTTGTCGAGTGGCAGGTTGTCAATAAACAAACCGGTACAGTGGCATGTTCAAATTCGTTTGTATCGAATCTGGACCCCGATTCAGCTTATGTCATTGACCAGATTGTTTGGGTAATTCCGAAAGATGCATCAGGCGAATATACAGTTAAGATGAAGGTGTCCGATAGCAGCGGAAATGAGCTTTCAAGCAATTACACAGATATTATTGTCAGATAAGGATCGGATAAGGTATTACTCCCGGCTGGCCGCATGTGCGAGCGCCATGTGTGAAGCTTGCGGCCAGCCTTCTTTTTCTGAGGACGGGACTTTGCTGCAGTCAGGATGCATGGGCGAGCAGCAAGCTTTACTTGCGACCAGCCCCCTCATTGAAAAAGTTAAGCGGAAGTTATATTTTAGCCATTCCTGGAAAGAAGTTGAGGGTGAAAAAAATGATAGCATTAAGGAAAATGAAGCCCGGAGAGGGCGCAGAATTTGTTGAGATACCAATCCCTGAGATAGGTGAGCACGATCTTTTGGTGAGAGTGAAGGCGGCTGCGATGTGCAAGTCGGATGTTGAAGTTTTTGAGTGGACCGATCTGGTGGCATCCGCCAACTACAAATTACCGTTTACACTTGGACATGAATTTTCCGGTGAGGTGGCAGCAGTCGGAAGTTTGGTAAAGAACTTTAAAGTTGGTGACCGTGTAGCGGGCGAGACTCATATCCCGTGTGGCTACTGTCATGAATGCAGAACAGACAATCAGCACATCTGCACAAATCATATGGGCGTACTTGGAAGAAATGTAGATGGGTGCTTTGCTGAATATATCCGCCTGCCGGAAATATCGGCAATTAAGCTGGCTGATGATGCCAACTTTGTTCATATGTCACTGCTGGAGCCATTGGGTACCGCGCTGCATGCACTGCAAAAAGCTGAGCCAAGCGGGAAGAACATTGCTATACTTGGTGTCGGTACGATCGGACTTATGGCATGTGAGCTTGCAAAGATCCTTGGCGCAGTCAAGGTAATTTCAATGGATGTGAATGAAAGCAGACTGGCATATAGTCTGAAGGTTGGTGCAGACGTTGCGGTGAACGGAATAAAGGATGATCTTGTGAAAGTTGTCATGGAGCATACGGATGGGCTGGGTGTTGATTGTGTGATAGATTTCACCGGACATATGAAGGTGCTCAACCAGGCGATCGATTCATTGGCTACGGCAGGTACGCTGGTACATGTAGGCATGATATCGGGCGATCTTGTCATTCCGAACTATATGTATCGGGTTGTGTATCGTGAGCTTATCCTCAAGGGCTTATATGGAAGACACATGTTCAAGACATGGGAACTTTTGATGCGGCTTGTTAATAGTGGAAAAGTCAATCTTGACGCTTATGTGGGACAAGTGATACCAATGACAGAGTACCAGGAGGCATTGGATAAGTTTAATAACCTTAACGGACGCGCAATATTAATTCCATAAACTGCAGTTTTGAAGTACAGAAAAGAGGGTGAATGAATATGAAGAAAGAAGCATTTCCGAAACGGGTATCTATTTTTGAAGTGGGGCCGAGAGATGGACTTCAGCCTGAGCCGGAATTCATTCCGACGGAGAAAAAAATCGAACTGGTTAACAGGCTGACAGATGCTGGGTGCCAGAGAATCGAGGTAACCTCCTTTGTCCATCCTAAATGGGTACCGCAAATGGCGGATGCTAAAGCGGTGGTTGCAGGGATCAGGCGTAAAGAAGGCGTTGTTTATAATGCCCTCATCCCGAATCTGCGTGGGCTGGAAATCGCGATAGAATGCGGCCTGAAAGAGGTCGTAACCATTATGAGCACCAGCGAAAGTCATAACAAGAAAAACCTGAACATGTGCAGGGCGGATTCGCTGAAGGAAATAGAGAAGATCAATAAGACAGCAAGGGAGAACGGCGTTAAGGTGCGATCCTATATAGCAACCGTGTTCGGCTGCCCGATCGAGGGACATATGGCGCCGGAGCTGGCTCTCGAAACAGCTCTTGCACTTGAGAGCTATGGTTCTTATGAGATATCTCTGGGCGATACCACCGGAATGGCTAATCCGATCACTGCTTATGAGATTCCAAAGATGATCAAGGAAAAGCTCACCAAGGCTAGCCTTGCAGTACACTATCACAAGTATAACGGCATGGAGTTCGCCAATAATTTTGCCTCCCTGGAGGCCGGCATCACGATATTTGACGGAGCAGCCGGCGGACTTGGCGGATGCCCTTACGCTCCTGGTGCAAAGGGGAACTGCCAGACCGAGGTTCTTGTGGAGATGTTCCATAGGATGGGTATTGAAACCGGCATAGATCAGGAAAAAATTAATTCTGCGGGAGAGTATGCCCAGACATTGAGCACGCTGCTCCATCGCGGATGTAAGGAGGATGAATGATGAATCCGGCAAAACTGACTGAGATAAGGGAAAAATATTTCAACGGCGAGATTAAGACGCAGAACCTTGAAACTGCTATATTTACGGATGTTTACGGGAGTGATGCGGCATATGTCAAGGATGCATGCAATGATGCAGCGGTAATCCGTTGTGAGATGCTGGAAGAAACGACGGGCGTATCTCTTGAACTGATCAAAAAGACCAGGGTGGATAACTGTTCGCTTCTTGGCGGCGAAAAAATCTTATCCGGAATTGAAACAAAAATTGGTGGGGCGATAGTTCCTATGGGATTTGCAGGACCTGTACGCATCAACGGACAGTACGTAAAAGGCGAGGATGTATATATTCCCCTTGCAACAAACGAGGCGGCACTCATAGCAGGCGTGCAGAGAGGAATAAAGGCGATTAATCTGTCAGGTGGATTAAAGACGCTTGTGCATTACGACGGCATGACAAGAGCTCCTCTGATCGAAGCACCGGATATCGCTGAAGCAAGGCGCTTCATCGAACAGATTAAGACGGACAGGGAGCTGTTCGCAAGACTTGCAAAGCTTTCGAGGGATCCCTTCGTCGTACTTGAGGAAATTGCACCTTATCAGTTGGGCACGAAAGTATTCCTTCGCATGAAGTTCAAGACCGGGGATGCCATGGGTATGAACGGTGTTACAAAGGCAGCTGCAGACCTCACGCGCGGGATTCTGCAGGAGCTGCCGGATTGGCGTCTGCTGACCATCAGCAGTAACCTTTGTTCGGACAAGAAGTCAGCGCATATCAATGTACTGGAAAACAGGGGCAAGGCAATCGAAACAGAAGTCTTCATCCCGACTGAAGTTCTCAAAAAGGTATTCAAGGCTGGCGTAAACCCCAGAAGCGTAGAGAAGGTTGTATTCCACAAATGTTATCTCGGATCCTGCTTCAGTGGTACCATCGGAGGCTTTAATGTAAATGCGGCCAATTCCATCGCCGCCTTCTATGCAGCTACAGGTCAGGATCTGGCCCATGTTATCTCTTCCTCAAGCTGCTTTGTGCAGGCGGATGCAACGGATGACGGGGTCCATTTCATGGTATCACTGCCATGCATGGAGCTTGCGACCATAGGCGGCGGTACGATGTTTGGAACCGCAAAAGAGGCTTTGAAACTAATCGGATGCGGCGGATTCGGAAAGAGCGTAGATGACAACGATAACGTGATGAGGTTAGCTGAAATAGCTGCGACTGCTGTTACCGCGCTTGATCTCAATACGGCATGCGCACAGGCCGCAGGATATGAAATGGCCGACTCGCATGTAAAGCTTGCACGAGGCGAAGATGCCTGATGTAGATATTAATACCCTGCACAAGTGCCGTATAAGGCATTTGTGCAGGGAACCACAAACTTAACAATCGGATGTTTTTAGCCGGCGGTATAAAATGATCATTACTTACTCTTTTGTACTATAATCTATTAGTAAAAAATAATGGTTTTAGAACAGGAGCGAAATTTTGATACAAATTGTCTTTTCTACTTTATTTAAGGTTATTGTTCCGCTCATTATTCCTGTCACTGCCGGAGTGCTCCTTGTACGTTTTAAAGGGCTTGAAACCAAGCATTTACTGACAGTGATACTTTATTTTTTGTTTCCTTGTTTGGTGTTTAATACACTATTTACTGCGCAGGTTTCATTTGGAGATTTTTACAAAACGGCTTTATTCAGCTTGTTGAACCTTATTCTTTTATGGGCGGCTGCGAATATAACAGGTAAATTTCTGAGATTACCTGCTCAGAAAGTGGCCGGACTTACGTTGGTATCGACATTAACGAACTCAATTAATTATGGATTGCCACTGGTATTGCTGGCGTTTGGCCAGACGGGACTGGACAAGGCGTCCGTTTTTGTTATTATTCAGATGATTATTGTTAATACAGCCGGTGTATTCTTTGCGGCACGATCAAGTTTTTCTATAAAGAGTGCTGTTAAATCGGTATTTTCCTTTCCCGCTATTTATGCAGCCCTATTGGCGATTATACTCCGGACTTTTGAGCTCCATATACCATCAGAGATTGAAACTGGTATTGATATGGTTGCCAAAGCTTACTCCCCTGTGGTACTGGTTATACTGGGAGCGCAAATGGCCGGTGTAAAAAAGACCAGACTGGATCGAGAGTCTCAGAAAGCGTTTTGGTCGGGAATGATCATACGTATGATTTTATCTCCACTTATAGCACTTCTGGTGTTATATGTGCTGGACGTCAGCGGAATCCTTCTTTCAGTTCTTTTCATTTTAGCGTCGATGCCGGTTGCGGTGAATGCGGTAATATTTGCAGAAAAATTTGATGCATCTGCGCCAATTGTATCAAAATGCATTTTATGGACAACGCTTGGCTCATTTATCGTTTTGCCTGTTCTCATTGAACTGATAAGATAATATGACATGCTCCAGAGGTTGTACGTGTAATAAGGAATAGAACTTTCACCTTTTTGGATAGATGGGAGTACGAAAAGAGATCGAATGTACAGCTTAAAAAGCAAATAATAATTCGCTACGAGGGACTGGTAAAAACAGGAGAAAACCTGTCGCTTGAGTTCATCATGATGACTGTGTTATAGTTAATAGAAATATTTTTCTGTTAATCATAACTGCAAAAAAGTCCGGACAATCGTAAGGGGGCGGTGATGTGATAAAGAACCCAAAAAACTGGTCTCTTAAATCCAAGGTGACCTGGTCTTTTATGATTGTTGTGTTATGTATTGCACTAGTAATAAGCCTGCTTTATTATAGAAGCCAGCGCAAGCAGTATGAGAATAATCTTTCTGTTACTGACCGAAATGACATTACATACCTAATGGGGAATATGGAAAAACAACTTGCGTTGTGTGAAAAATTATCGGATTGGATTTATGTCAACCGGAAAATTGAAACGGCTCTTGTGCGGGATTATGAAAACGACATGGGTCAGTATAGTCGAGATATTCCGCCTACTCAAAGGCTTATTGACGATCAGCTGGTGGCGAGCTCCGTGGGGAAATATGTGATTTTCCTCTATGTTCAGGGCTATAACGGTGTTGCGTTTAAGGCAAACACCGATGCGTATTGGCTCGAGGATCTGACGAAACATCCATGGCATACGATAGGTATGCAGGCTGGCGGCGCTGTGGTTTGGAGCGGCATTACTGAAAATCCCGCTACGTACAAAACGACAGATATGATTATACCCTTGGTGCGACCGGTTATATTTTCTGACAATCGAGTTAAAATAGGCTGGCAGGTTCTTGCCTTTAGCCCTGCGTTAATTACCGATGTATTTCAGGATTACCGCATGGATCAGGGGCGCAGTATCGTCGTTATCGATCAGAACGGAAGAGCTGTGTTTCACAATGACCCAACGATGGTTGGCAGCTATGTAGAATATGATTTTTTTGACGAGGATATGCAAAAGGGAGACGGGAATCGCCATGTAATTCATGACGGCAAGAAGACGCTTGTTACCTATAAACACTCTCCCCACACCGGTATGACAATGTTGCTTTTTCATTCGCTGGCAGATCTTGAGAAACAGGCTCAGTTTCTGCTGTTTGTGCTAGTCGTTATATTCCTGCTAACCGCTGTAATGTTCTTTTTCCTTACGTATTACCTATCCAACCAGCTGACAAAGCCGTTGGCAGGTATTCTGGAAAAGCTCAAGGACGTATCCATGGGTGATTTTCAAATGGATAATTCCATTAACGGCAATGATGAAATGGGTCTGATTGGACGAGGGGTAAATGAAATGGCGGGCAATATCGGCTCGCTGATGGGTGAGCTTATTGAGCGCGAGCATGAGAAATGCGAGCTAGAATACAGAGTGCTGCTTAACCAGATAAATCCCCATTTTGTATACAATGTTTTAAATTCCATTAAGGTTATGGCGGATATTCAAAAAATCGAGGGGATATCAGAAATGGCTTCTTCCCTTGGAACGCTTTTGAAAGAGATTTCAAAGGGCGTGGCGGAACAGGTTACCATCCGACGGGAACTGGAGCTGCTTGACAAATACTTTTATCTGCAAAAAATACGCAAATGCGGACTTTTAACCATAATATATGATATCCCAGATGAATCGGTGCTGGACTTTCTTATTCCGCGGTTTACGTTACAGCCGCTTGCGGAAAATTCCATATACCACGGCCTTGACAATGTAAGCCGGATGGGGATTATCACTATTTCTATCACTGCGCAGCAGGAAGAAGTAATCATTGTTATCAGCGATAACGGCAGTGGCATATCTAGGGAAAAAATTGCAGAACTCCTCAGCGCAGAAAGTATGGACGGCAAAGAGATGACACACGTAGGTCTTGTCAATGTGGATAAACGCATCAAGCTTTTCTATGGTTGCGGCAGTCTGGCGATTGACAGCATAGTAGGAGAATCAACCTCTGTTACGCTGCGTTTCCCAAAAATTTTGCAGGGGGAGCCCACGCAGCAGTCAGCGGTCTAGTGTAAAAAGAAGTAGGAGGGGGGTACTTGTGTTAGGCGTTTTAATTGTAGATGATGAAGCACTTTCCCGCATGGAGCTGAAAACCATGCTTGATTGGGAGAAGGAGGGCTTCCAACTTATTGGTGAGGCGGAAAATGGCAAAGCAGGCTTGGATATCATCCTGCGCGATAAGCCGGATATTGTGATAACCGACATTAAAATGCCGGTTATGGACGGGCTGCAAATGATAGAGAAGGCACGGGGGCAATACGATGGCGCGCGGTATATCGTATTGTCCAGCTATGAAGAATTTTCACTGTTAAAAACAGCTATGCGGTATGGGGTTATGGATTATCTTTTAAAGCTGGAACTTACCTCTGATGTCCTGCTTAAGACGCTTACAAGTACAAAGGACGCGCTGCTGCGGGATAGGGATGAAGCGCGAAACAGGGAAATCTCCCCCGCCTCGAAGGCTGCCCGTACCTTGCGCCGTGCGCTTATCAATCAGGTTGTGGAGGAGAAAATTGCTGAAATACTTTCTCTTGCAAATCCTGCAATTGACCCATATCGGCTTTCCTGTATAGCTGTGCGATTTTCACTGCCCAGAAAAAATTCAACCTTTGGCGACGAGGATCGTCGCACGATGGAAATGGCGGCGCATAGCATCGTCAACGACATTGCCAAACAGTATAGTGCCGGCGTTTCCTTTCTTGCGGATTTCGGCCTATGCCTGTTTGTCTACACTCCCGACCCCGACGGACTTAAAAGGACGGTGGAAATGAGTGAAGTCATCATAAATATGTTGCGTCAATACCTTAATTTGGCGTCGGCAGTGGGCATTACGGAATCGAAGTACGGTGCAAGGGATATTCTTACAGTTATGAATGAAGCTATTTGTGCTTCAGAGGAAGTATTCTTTCAAGGGTATGGAAAGGTTATTTGCTATGGGAAAGCTTCTGCTACGGCTCTTTCCAGCGTTAATTGGTCGGAGCCTTTTCTGCGAGCCCTGGAGCTTAGGCAAAGTGATAAGCTAAGAGAGGTGTTCGCTGTCATGCTGAGTTTGCTTTCCGAGTCGAAAAAGCCTGCAAAGGCTGAAGCGATCGCACTTTGTTTTTCGGTTGTAAGCCTTACTCTTTCCACGTTGAAAAAGAATCCTGACAGCAAAGGCCTTTTTTCAGAAAATTTGTATGAGATCGTCGGCGAAATCGAAACTCTGGCCGAGCTGCGTGAATGGCTGCGCTCATTTCAGCTAAACATACTGGAATTATTTGATTCCCTGCCGGAAAGAACCAGTGACGATTATATCGTAATTGAGGCAAAGCGTTATATCATGGAAAACTGCCGTAAGCCTATTAGCCTGAATACTGTAGCTAATCACCTGTCAATTAGCTCCGGCTACCTAAGCAGCGTATTTAAGCGCAAGACGAATGTGGGCTTTGTCGAGTATGTAACAAAGATTAAGATAGCCGAAGCGAAAAGCCTCCTTTTGTCCGGAAAATATAAGGTTTATGAGGTTTCAGAAATTATTGGGTATGAGGACACGAGCTATTTCATTAAGACTTTCCATAAAACTACGGGCCTTACTCCAAAAGAGTATATTGCGCAATACGCTTAATGAACCGGAGGGGTAAACCTCCCTGCAGCTTGCTGCGGGGAGGTTTGTTTTAGTGAAAAAATAGTAATATTAATATATTACTATTTTTATGAAGATATTTTCTTACATTTTCCATAGCTATACTATAAAATTTAATTAAATCAATATTGATGCATGGATAAAACAAATAATATAAGGAGCTGGAATGCAGTGCATCCGCGTAAGTGCTATGATAAAAATTTGGGAACCATGTGAATTAACCCTGACCGCGTCCGGGCAATACGGAAATCCCTACATGGACGTCGATGTGTGGATTGAGCTAAAAGGCCCCGGATTTGAAAAGCGCGTATATGGATTCTGGGACGGCGGCAATACCTTCCGGGTTCGTTATACCGCCACAGCCCCTGGGGAGTGGTCATACATCAGCGGCAGCTCTGTGCAGGATGAAGGCTTGTGCGGGGTATCCGGCAGCTTTACTGCAACAGAATGGAGCGAGGAGGAGAAGAAAGCAAGTCCTTCGCGACGAGGAATTCTTCGCCCCAGCGAGAATGGACACGGTTTTGTACATCCCGATGGCAGCAGCTTTTTTATGATAGGCGATACCTGGTGGGCAACACCTACTTACCGCTTTAAATGGAGCGACGATGACCTTCAGCGGCCTATTGAGGAAGGTTATTTCAAAGACCTGGTTCGTTACCGCAAAGAACAGGGCTACAACACAATTGCCATGCTAGCAGCTCATCCTACCTGGGCTAATGACGAATACCCGCCGGAAGTAGAAATTGAGCCGGGAATCTTTGCTCGCTCGGCATGGAGGCAGTGTGGCACAGAATCAGCCAAGGATATGCACAACGAGGGCGGCAGACCGTTTATGTTCCCGGGTAAGGTTTCGGGCTATGAGCAGCTTGTACCGGATTTTAGCCGCATTAATCCCGAATACTTCCGCCATATGGACAAAAAAGTGGAATACCTCCACGGCATGGGAATTCTAAGCTTCATTGAGACCGCTCGGCGTGACGTATCGACTGTATGGAAAAAATACGGTGATTGGCCGGATACATACACCCGTTATATACAATATATTTTTACGCGATATCAGACACATTTTTGCCTGTTGTCCCCCATTCATTTTGACTATGAAGCATGTTCAATCCCGTCGCGGGATTACAATGAGCCAATCAATCTTTGGCTGGAGAAATACGGGCCATTACCGTTTGGAACACTACTCGGCACAAATGCCGCTCCCTCCACGCTTGTCAACTTCGGTGGACCGGAGGAAGCGCCATGGCTTACTTTCCACCAGACGGGAAACTGGCGAGAGCATGACCACCATTGGTATCTTACCGAAATTTATCATTCAGAGCCCCCTATGCCCGCTATCGCTGGGGAGCCATATTACCCCGGCTTCCCGAATGAAGAACCTCCGGCCGATTCCCATGAAGCAGAGCTCAATAACCGCTCTGGGTTATATGGCAGCTTTCTTTCAGGAGCGCTGGGCGGAGTAATCTATGGAGCGGAAGGTATTTGGGGAGGCGATATAGAACCCGAAGCGCCACGAACCATTTGGCAATCCATAAAGCTTCTTTCCGGCGAGCAGGCTCCATATCTGTGCAGTTTTGCTCTATCGGAAGGTGACCGCTTCTTTGATTTGGAGCCAAACAGTGAGCTGGTTACACCTAATAAGGTGGGCGATGCCCTTGGCTATCGTGGATGGGCGTATTGTGCCGCTACTCCGAAGCGTGATTACGCGCTTTATTACATGGAAAAAGACTGTCCTCCCGTCACCGCACGGGGTTTAACTCCAAATACGCGTTACCGCATGAGCTGGTTTGACCCCGAAACAGGACATTGGAGTGAGGAATCCAGTGTACTTGAAACCAACGGTGTTGGAAGGGTAGCCTTTCCAAATATTCCTGGCAAGGAAGACATTGGTATAAAATTATTAAAGGAGGAGTAAGAAAATGAAAAAAGCATTGTGTATTGCACTCGTAATGGTTCTGGTCATCGCACTGACAGCCTGTGGCGGAAACCAGAGTCAGGCTCCTGCAACCACCGGGACTGATGCAGCCACTACGGCAGCGACTGCACCTGACCAGAACGCGGCACCATCTGGCAAGCAAATCACCCTCAGGTTTATGGGACCTGAAACTCTCGGCAGTCCAGCTTATGACTATATTATGGAGTCTATAGATCAGTTTCATATTGACAACCCAAATATAAAGATAGAGCCGGATCTAATAGCTTCAGCAGACCTGCGTACTAAAATCACAGTCGAAATGGCGGCGGGCAATCCACCCGAAATCAGCTCTTGTATCATCAGTTACGCGAGGGAGTTTGCGCGCGACAACAAGATCGAGGACTGGAAGCCAATCATTGATGAAAACCCGGAATTTTTAGAGTGGATGGGACAAAAGATTATCGACAATATGAAGGACGACAAAGGCCGGATACTTACCATGCCTTATGATGCAAGTATCGATGGATTGTACTATAACACAGAGATTTTCAATAAATATGGCTGGCAGCCTCCGAAAACCTTTGACGATATGATTGATCTCGCCGGCAAAGCGAAGGCTCAGGGAATTTCGCTGCTGGTGGCAGGAGGTAAGGACATTCGCTTTGCTTGGCTTGCATCTGCCATGATGGCTGGAGTTGCGGGCAAGGAAAAGACGGACGCGCTTACTATGGGCGACGCAATGGATCAGTGGAACAATCCTGAGTATGGATTTGTTACCGCTATGACAAAGTTTAAGCAGTTGGTAGACGCAGGCGCTTATCCCGCCGGTGTATTAGGTCTTAGTACCAACGAAGCCGACCAGGCTTTTGCAAGGGGCGAAGCTGCTATGTACTATGAAGGCGCATGGAAATGTGCAAACTTTGCAACGGCCGGAGGCCAGGAATTTGCAGATAAGCTCGAGCGCATTAACTTCCCCGAATTTACAGACTGCCCTGACGGCGACCCAGCCATTCGTGTCGGCGGAAACATTTGGGGTCTGATGATTCCTGTCGGTCTTGACGACGAAACGAAAGAGGCGGCTATCAAGTTTGCGAAGGTGCGGGCCGGCCCTGAACTCGGTGCGAAAATCATGGAAGGCGGCAACGGTGTTTACGCAGGTAATTGCGAATATGACAAGACCAAAGTTATGAAGATTTTTAACCAGTGCATAGAGGCGTACAGGAATGCACCCAGCTATATGTATTCAATGGATTCCTACGCACCACCTAGTGTTGACCTTGCAATCAAACAAACTGCAATGCCGGGTATCATCTCCGGAGAGTATGATGTTGACAAAGCGGTAGCTGAAGTTCAAAAAGCTGCCGAGGATTATCTGAAGACCCTGAAATAGGATTAATAAACACTCCGGGCAACTATGGCCGGTTACGTAACCAACTTAAGCCATGGTTGCCCGGAAACTTTATAACGAGGCGAAAGATGTCACCCACTTCTATAAGTGGCGGGTACCGATTTGGTTTTCAGGCGGCGAGCAGCATGTAAAGCTTGCGACCAGCCCGCCTCGTTGAAACGCATCAGCGGTTAGAAAATTTTTCTACAACCGAAAAATTTTCTTTGAACCGATGCGTTATAAAGGGAGCGTTTTGTGGCAAGACTTCCTAGATTTACCTATGTTTTCTGGGTAGCACCTATGAGAGGAGTTAACTATGGTAAAGCAAGCTAATAAAAAAGGAAAATCGCAGGGCAGCAACGGCATGGTAATTAAAAAAGGGACAAAGGTTATTACTTATACTACACTGATTGTTATGGCAGCCATTGTGATTTATCCTCTGCTTTGGCTCTTGTTCGCTGCACTAAAAACACAGAAGGAGCTCACATTCAATACATGGGGGATACCATTGAATCCGCAGTTCAAGAACTTTTATATAGCATGGACACGTTCTGGTATGGGTTTCTTCATGAGAAACAGTATCGTTGCCTCTGCGCTCACGGTTCTGCTTACAATCGTTTCATGCGTACCGATTGCTTTTGTGCTTTCCCGGTTTGAGTTTCGGTTCAAGAGGATCATATACTTTGTAATAATCTCGGGTATGATGATACCGATTAATTCGGCCATTATTCCGCTGTATATTCTTGCAAATAAATTAAACATGATGAATAATCTCGCGGCACTAGGGCTCATTTACGGTGCGTTCCGTATTCCTATCTCAGTGTTTATACTGGAGGGCTTTATGAGCACGATCCCCAGGGAACTCGAGGAATGTTCGACTATCGACGGTTGTACCATACCAAAGATGTTCTGGCATATTATTGTTCCGCTTTCACGGGACACAATTGTAACGGTTTCAATACTGGCTGTGCTCAGTTCATGGAACGAGCTCATGGTCGCAATGCTCTTGACAAGCAAACAAGCGGTAAAAACACTGCCAATAGGCTTGATGGGGTTCATAAGTGAATACGCCGCTGAGTATACACAGTTATGCGCCGGGATTCTAATAGCGATAATACCAAATATTATTTTCTACATCTTTGCGCAGGAAAAAATTCAGAAAGGCATGACAGCCGGAGCTATCAAGGGATAACGCCGGGCATGGAAAGGAGGAAAACCGTATGCATGTAAGAAAAAAAGATATTGTTATTCTTTCTCTGTTTGTACTTCCCGGTCTGGTTTATTACCTTGTACTTCTGATGTATCCCTTGGCGCAGGGTGTTATTCTCAGCTTATACAAATGGCCTACTTTGAGCACCAAGGTTTTTGCGGGTTTTGATAACTATATCGATGTATTCAATACCCCACTGTTTTGGAAATCACTAAAAAATTCCCTTATCTTTATGTTTTCCACAACAGTATTACAAGTTACACTGGGATATATCCTGGGTTATATGGTCTATATGCAGTTGAGAGGTCACAGGTTTTTTAAAACGATCCTTTTTATGCCTAACGTTTTGACAACCGTTGCCGTAGGTTTTGTCTGGGGATACATTTTCAGCCCTTCCATCGGCATCCTTAAGCCGCTGATGACAGCGGTAGGCCTTGGTAAATTCTATATGTCGCCTCTTGCCGACCCCAAGCTTGCGCTTATCGCAATTATCATCGCGCAGGTCTGGAACCAGGTAGGCGTGCAAATTATACTATTCAATTCCGGATTTATGGGGCTAAGTGAGGAAGTCCTGGAAAGCGCCTCTATTGACGGGGCAAGCGGCCTGCGTATGCATATGAGCATGATTATCCCGTTATCCTGGCCTGTTATTCAAACAATTATTGTCCTGCAAATCGTCGGCTCGCTTCGTAGCTTCGACCTTGTCTGGGCTATGACGATGGGTGGACCGAATCACGCCACCGAGGTTCTGCCGCTTCACCTGTTCGTTAACGCATTTTCTTATTTCAAGCTTGGATACGGCAGTGTTATTGGCGTGATTATATTCACTCTATCGATCGGGTTTACTGTGCTTATCCGTAAGCTGATGCAACGAGACAGATTGAATTAGGAAACAAATTTTTTCATTTAAATAAATGTCGACGCTCGAATACTATATTGGAAAGATGAATCATTTTTACCGCTGAGGCGGAGAAAGGAGCGGCAAATGCGTTATAAAATCAGCCACGACGATGTTGACCCAATCAAACTGGAAGGCAGGGATTTGCGTTGGATAATCACTGAGGATACAGTGGGAGCTAAACAAATGTCCATAGCGGTGATGCATTGTTATCCAAATGCGACTGTTAAACCGCTGCACGCACACAAGGATATCGAAGAGGTTATCTATATTTTGGAAGGCGCAGGTCAGAGCTGGATTGACGGGGAAATCGTGGATTTCAAAAAAGGGGACGCGGTATTTTTTCCAGCGAACTCCAAGCATCAAGTACGCAATGTGTCAGACGAAATGCTTGTAACCGCATCGATCTTTTCACAGCCAACATCTCCCGAGCAGTATATCAGTTATCCCGAAAGCATGTTTAAATGATTTTAACAGGAGGATATCGTAATGGTTAGTTTTTGCAAACAGGGTACAGGACGTCTAGTCGTTATCAACCTTGAGCGGGGAGACCTTCTTCTCGAAAGTATCCGCGACGCACTGGATAGCTATGGAATCCGTGACGCAGTTATCACCAGCGCTATCGGCTCTCTTTCAAAGGTTGTTCTCCACCGCGTGACTGGCTATGAGCCGCAGCCTGTGGATGAATTTATCACACTTGAAAAACCAATGGAGCTTGCTTCGCTGCAAGGAATAGTAGTCGACGGGCATCCCCATTTCCACATGGTTGTTTCCGATTTGGAGCAGGCCTATACAGGGCATTTGGAGGAAGGTACCACAGCGCTTTACCTCGTTGAAATTTCCCTGCTTGAGCTTACAAATGTAGAGCTAAAGCGCATACCGGATGAAAATAATATCGCCAAGCTCCGTGCGAAGGACTAAGGTGAAAGGCAGTGAAAGCGATTCGAAAAGCCAGGTCCAGATGACCTGATTGGTCAAGGCAAAGACCGCGGCGACGTGCAATTCAGAGGTGGAAGTGTTTGAGGCATGAGTTCGCGGGCTGCAATAGTTTTTCCAGCCGGATGGAGTACCGGCAACAAATAATTTATTTAATAAAGGAGATAAAACAATGGCAGTAAGTAAAGAAGTATTGGAAAAAATCCGTAAACAACGTAATGCAGACCTATGCGATGCACTTGATTCGATGGGATACCAGGACAAGTTTGAGATGGATGTGGCTATGGTGCCGCTTTATGATGGAATACGCTTTGCGGGTATTGCGCATACAGCGGAATATATGCGCGTCCCCGAACATATGCCCGCTATGTCTTACGAGGACTTTGACCGCTTGCAATATACACCGCGCTCTAAAGGCGGATATAGCTTCGGAATGGAAAATTGTTCTCCTATCCTGGCCGATGAAGTATTGGTTATCGACGCGAAACGCATACGCGGCGGTATCCTGGGCTCTGACAATACGCTTGCAATGCAGGCCAATGGTGTTGTCGGCTTTGTAATAGACGGGACATTGCGCGATACACCTGAATGTCTGCGCCAAAAGACCCCATGCTTTTACACGGTAAGGTCATATACACATCCTCAGGGTCGTATTACCCAAAAGTCAGATAATGAGCCTATACATTGTGCCGGCGTATATGTGCGTCCCGGTGATGTAATCTCAGGAGATGATGATGGCGTTTTGGTTATTCCTCAGGAAATAGCAGCTGAAGTAGCCGACCGTGCATATAAAATTCAGCAGAAAGATCGTATTAACCGTCGCCGTACATTCGAAAAGCTTGGCTTACCATTCGACGAGACAGTCGAACTGTTGCCGTAAGAGCTAACGTTACAAATTAGCCCGTTAAAAAAGATACATTACACAGATAATAAGTTCTTTTCCGGCTAAAGTTATTACTCATTCAAAATTGTTATCATGGCTTACGAATGTAGCTTTTAGTTATTCTAAAAGCTGCATTCGTTTTATGCTATGATAATTTATACATCATACTCTGGGGATTCTGTTTTTCGCACCATCACAGGCATCTATTTTCTCATATACAAATAACATCATATTTGATAGAATTTTATGTATATGAAAAGGGAAGCAGGAGGGGTATCGAATGAAAAATGGGGCCTATTTTACAGGAAAATATCCGAATTTGTTTGCTGAATTAGGTGTTTCCAAGGAGCAAATCGACGAAAAAATCAATAAAACTTTTGAAACCATGTTCTTTGACCCTGAGGAGAGGATCTATTTCGAAATGGGGAATGACATGGGATACATGCTTGATACAGGTAATAATGATGCACGTACTGAAGGAATGAGCTATGGAATGATGATGGCTGTGCAAATGGACCGCAAAGATATTTTTGATCGATTGTGGTTATTTTCAAAGACCTATATGTATCAAAGCCGGGGTAAATATCAGGGTTATTTTGCCTGGTCCGTAAAAACGGACGGGACGAAAAATTCTCAGGGTCCTGCACCTGACGGGGAAGAATATTATGCAATGGCTCTTTTCTTTGCAGGTAAAAGATGGGGAGACGGTTTGGCACCCTTTGATTATAGCGTTCAAGCCAGAGACATTTTGCATCACTGCATACATCAGTCTGAGATTGTTAAAAACGGCGAACCTATGTGGGATCATACCAACTACTATATTAAGTTTGTTCCGGAAACTCCTTTTTCGGATCCTTCCTATCATTTACCACATTTTTATGAGCTTTTTGCTCTTATGGCTAATGAACAAGACCGAGACTTCTGGCAGAAGGCTGCTGAAGAAAGCCGTAAATATCTTCACTTGTCTTGTGACAAGGATACCGGAATGGCTCCTGAATATGCAGAATTTAACGGGACACCGAAAAAATTGTTTCGGGATTTCCAATTCTATTCGGATTCATATCGGGTGGCAATGAATATTGGTTTGGACGCAGCTTGGTTTCATAAGGATGAAGCTCTTGGAGATATTGTTGACAGGCTTCAGGCCTTTTTCTCCGAAAACACAAAGTTAGGTGAGTATCATGCCTATACAATAAAGGGTGAAGCCTTTAGCGAACCAGCCATGCATCCTGTTGCAATCATTGCCACGAATGCTGCCGGTTCTCTTGCGGCCAAGGGGAAATATAGGTTACAGTGGGTCAAGGACTTCTGGGAGCTCCCATTAAGGAAGGGAGAGCGCAGGTATTACGATAATTGCCTTTATTTCTTCAGTCTTCTTATGCTGGCCGGAGAGTATAAGATTTACATGTAGAAGAATTGCCGCTGTTATAACAGACAGTTCTTTTAAAATGGCGTAATCACAAATTGGGACATAAAATATGGATGCATTTTATTGGTGGAGATGGTAAAGATATCATTAAGGAATATAGCTGGTGTATTGAATAATGTGCGTGCCTGCGAGGGCACGCCTTTGTTATTGATATGCCGAAGATCGTGTTTTACAGCTTGACCGGCAATTTTACAGAATACAAGATCAGGAAATTAGAGTATTTATCGGAGGGATACAATGGACCATTATATTCTTACATATGACATCGGTACAACGGGAAATAAGTGCAGCCTTTTTAACGATAAGGGAATCTGCATATATTCCAAAACAATATCCTACACCACGTTATACCCAAAGCCCGGGTGGTCGG
>JAEZLF010000267.1 GCA_023435925.1 Bacillota bacterium | reverse complement strand
TTTGCCATCTGGCTTCCTTCAGATTCGCAGTCACCCACGACACCCTTGCCATTGGCTATGTCCTTCCCACTACCGGGCGGACTCGGGACTTACACCCGTTGAAACGTGCGCCCGCCGGGCGCACTATCACAGCGGGAGGGAGACAAGGCGCCTTGTCTCCCTCCCGCTATGTCCCTTGTTCCTATCCAATCTCTGCAGCAATGCCTGCCGTAAGTTCAATTTTTGCGAAATCCGTCCCTTTTATAGCGACATATACACACTGATCCACCTCAGACAGAAGCTTTGCCCTTACTAAGCCCTTATCCCATTGTATGTCTACGGTAACATGTCCCTTCGCACAAAGCCCCTTGACGCTCCCCTTTTCCCAGGCTGAAGGCAGGGCAGGCAGAATGATTATCCGATTTTCTCTGCTTTGCAGCAGCATTTCGGCAATACCGGAAGCCGCACCGAAATTGCCATCTATCTGGAAAGGTGGATGCGCGTCCAGCATGTTGATATAGGTGCCGCCTCCTTCAGTATAGTTAAAGCCTGTATCCTTTACCACCCTCAACTGCATGTTTAGAAGCTTTAGCGCCCTATCACCGTCAAAAAGCCTTGCCCACTGATTGATTTTCCAACTCAGGCTCCACCCTGTACCCTCGTCCCCTCTCAGATGGAGAGAAATCTTGCAGGCTTCAGCCAGTGCAGGTGTACCTTCAACAGTTATTTCATTTGCCGGATAAAGACCGTAAAGGTGTGAAATATGCCTGTGGCCTTGTTCGTATTCATCATAGTCTTCATACCATTCAAGGAGCTGTCCTTTACTGCCTGTCTTGTATGGATACAGTCTCTTGATCTTCTCCTTGAGTTCATCCGCAAAGTCAGGGTCACAGTCCAATATATCGCAGCATTTTATGCAGTTACTGAAGAGTTCCCTGACAACAGTCATAGTCATTGTAGCAGTTGCAGAGATGTTACATTTCCTGCCTTCAAATATGAAAGTATTTTCAGGTGAAGTAGACGGGCAAACGATAAGGTATCCCTGGCAGTCCTCCGTCATAACGTCAAGCAGGAAGAGGGCAGCACTTTTCATGATTGGATAAGCTTTGTCCTTTAGGAAGTCTTTATCCAGCGTATACTCGTATTGGTCGAAAAGATGCCTGCACAGCCAGCCAGCCGAGGCATTCCAGAAAGCAAAACAGGCTGATCCCTTCCAATGGTTTCCCACGGGCGATGTCAACCTCCAGAGGTCGGTATTATGATGTGAAGTGAAGCCTCTGGCACCATAAACCTCACACGCAGTCTTCTTTCCAATCACAGCCAGTTCTTCTATCAGTTTCACAAATGGCTGCTGAAGCTCGCCAAGGTTGCATGAGAACGCCAGCCAATAATTCATCTGGGCATTGATGTTAATGGTATAGTTTGAACTCCACGGGGGACGGAGTTCGCCGTTCCAGATCCCCTGCAGGTTTGCAGGCTGGGTTCCTTCCCTGGAGGATGAAATAAGTAAATACCGTCCGTATTGGAATAGTAACGTGTACAGTGAAAGGTCTTCCTGGACCTCTCTGAAGCGGTATAAGCGTTTATCTGTGGGAAGACTTGATGCTTCACTCTCTCCAAGGTCAAGCTCTACCCTGCCGAAATATTTCCTGTAATCGGTGATATGTGCTGAAAGTATGGTATCATAAGCTTTACCGGCTGCATATTCGATATTCGTTGCACACGCGCGTTCAAATTCCTTTCCATTCAGGTAAGGGTGCACATCATATCCCGCGAAGCTGGTTCGTGCGTCAATTAGAATTACTGCCTCATCAGCCTCCTCTACCTCTATGGTCGTGGGCATGGATATTACCCTGCCTCCGGTTGCGGTGACTCCGGCCATAGCTGCGAAAAGCATACCACGCTCATCATCCCTGTCCGAATAAACCACTGGGTTCTGAAGGTCGTTGCTGTAGCTTGGCTCAACATGCGACGGCGCCTCACCCTTTAATACAATAAAATCCTTGTCCACAGACACCGATGATTTCAAAAGGCAATGAAAGCTCATAGCAAAATGAATACTTTTCGGCTTACTGCACGAAAGCCTGATAGCTATTATATTATCCGTGGCTGAAGCAATTATCTCGCGTTTGTATCTGGCTCCTGAAACGCTGTATTCTACGGAAGCAACCGCTGATGAGATATCGAGGTCTCTTGAATAATTCTCTATACAGCCATTGTGTTTAAAGTCAAGTATTAAATCACCAAGAGGCATATAGGATTGGGTCCAACCCGAGGTAAGCTCTTTCTCGATCAACTCCTGTGCTTCATGATATTTTTTATTTTTGGCAAGGTCTGCAGCCTTACGGAACATATCCGTCTTGCCTTGAGGGTTCAGATCGCGGGGATAGCCCGACCAAAGGGTATCCTCATTCAACGAAAGCACTTCCCTGTCCGTTCTGCCGAATATCATCGCACCGAGCCTGCCATTCCCTACAGGAAGAGCCTCCACCCAACTGTCGGCGGACTGTTCATACCATAATCTCATCATACATCCTCCTTATAACTGCTTACTTACATATCAATTTATCTTCCTGGTACTCAAGAATCGTCTGCTTCTTCCCAACCACCTCTATAGTGAAAGTATTGTCATCTGTCATTCCTGCTGTTTGCTAAGGTTGTAGCTGATTTGGAGTGCAGGCGAAATAGATTTCTTGTATATATAAAATCCACAAAAATCTGCGATTGCCCAACCCACAATAATGCTCCACCAGATACTGGTTACTGTCAACCCTGACCAGATAAGCAGGTAGGAAAGACAAACCCGGATGCCAAGTGATTCAATCTTCAGAAATATGGAAGTTCTGCCCTGAGTTAAATCAGTTGAACACAGAACAATACTCCTTTCATTAAGTTCCATTATGTTGTGGTATAATATTGTGAAGTGCCAAGTTCAGACGACTGAAAGCTCTGTCCAGCGCATACCTTTGATTATAACAAATGAACTCTATTAAAACAACGCACTTTTTTGTTATAGACTAACAAAAAGGAGAGTTAAAGAATGAAGGTTTGCGGTTCTGTCTGTAGTTATTTTTAGGATATCGATATAAACATATGATTGCATTATCCAGCCCAGTCAGCTATAATATTATATAAATAAAATGTTTTCGAAAAATTCTGATAGGAATGTGAGGAAACTTTTGATGAATTATTTGAAGAGCAGAAAACTGGAAAATTGGCTTGGATTGTTGGGTGTAGCGGGCTTTATCATATCACTTCTCGCCGTCTTTATCTCGCCGCGCGCCTACCCTGGCTATAACTGGATGGGTCAGGCCATAAGCGATCTGTTCGCGCAGGATGCCCCATCCCGTGATCTCTACACACAGTTTACCACTGTTTCAAGCACCTTTGGGCTCGTATTCATCACGCTGGCTTGCCTGTATGTTCAAAACCGCTTGAACAAGACGCTGCGTGCCGGCATATATCTCTTTGCTGTTTTAAGTTGGGTCAATAATATGGGGTATAGCTTATTTCCGCTCACGGGAAGCGGATATGCGGGCACTTTTCAGGACATCATACATACTTTTATGGTGACAGCTGCCGTTGTGATTTTATCCATAGCCTCGCTGACTGTAATTATGGTTGGCGGTTACAGGGATCGTAAATACCGATCGATCGCCATATTTGCAACCGTCAGCCTTAGCAGTATGATTATCGGCTCGATCGGCTTGGGAATCGTTCCATCGGCTTATGGCGGCGTCATGGAGCGGCTCAGTGTGTTTTCCGCGTCTGGATTTAGCTTTGTCTTGGGATGCTACGTTTTTATCGGGTTCGATTTGATGGAAAGAAAACATCTAGCAGTTTCTGCCAATGGTGCTATTGCCGGAAATTGAAAAGGTCTCTTAAATTATGTATCATAATCCTTTGTTAATAATGCCTGGGCTTTTAGACGCATCGCCGACATTATTAATGTATAAAACACAAACATTAATATAAATCATTTAGTATTTAAATTGCTTTTTTCACAACATCATATGAATGCTGCGGCTGGAGTTACTTCATTAATTTTTCAACTTCACTTGCCGGCATTGGCTTATAAAAGTAGTAACCTTGGATTATATCACACCCGTTATCTTTTAGGTATGCATATTGTTCCTTTGTCTCTACACCTTCTGCCAGCACTTCGATTCTAAGATTTTTTGCGATTTGAATAATACTCTTAATAATTGCCCTATCCTTCTGCGATTCGGAAGTGATACCACGGACAAAGTCCATATCTATTTTAAGCAGGTCAATGGGGAAGGTCTTAAGCCTGTTTAAGGATGAATAACCTTTACCAAAATCATCTATTGATACTGAAATTCCAAGGTTTCTGATGTCCTTTAGCCGTTCTAAAATATGAGGGTCCTCATTAAAGGCAATGGATTCGGTAATCTCAATCTGAATGTTTTTGACATTCATTTCCGTATCGCTTAATATTTTACGGATCTTTTCCGCGATACTATTATCTTTTAATTGTTCTATTGACAAATTTATTGAGACGAAGATATCTTTGTCAAAGGAGTTTCTAAACGTTTTGAACTGCTCACATGCCATTTTGATAACCCATAATCCGATTGGCCGGATTAGACCTGTTTGTTCTGCCATTGGTATAAAGATATCCGGGGGAACCATCCCATATTCTTTGTTATTCCAGCGTAAAAGCGCTTCAAACCCAATTATTTCTTGGGTTTCTACTTTAATTTGAGGCTGATAATGCAAATACAATTCACTTCTATCAAGTGCTCTGTATAAGCTATTCGTTAATTTCATTTTTACTATCGTTTCTTCTTTCATAGTTGGCGAACAATAAATACATTGGTTCTTTCCTCCGATTTTTGCGCGGTACATTGCAATATCCGCATTCTTGATCAACGTCTCCGGGTCTTCGCCGTCAATTGGATATACCGCAACACCCGCGCTGGCAGTCATATAATATTCAATATCCTGAACAGACATGTAGTCTTCAAAAACATGCATAATCCTGTCTGTGACTCTTTTGAGATCCTCCATTTTACTTATATTTGTAACCATTATCAGAAATTCATCTCCGCCGAATCTGGCAATAGTGTCCTCTTCTCGTAAACATGAAGACAGCCGGGTCGCCGTCATTTTCAGTACAGAATCGCCGGTTGGATGCCCCATGCTATCATTGATGGACTTAAAGGCGTCTAAGTCAAGAAATATAACTCCTAACAGACAAGCATTTCTTCTTGCTGTACGGATTGATTGGCTTAATTGTTCCACAAACCAGTCTTTATTATGAAGTCCTGTTAAGGAATCGTAAAAGGCCATCTGATATAATTTCTTTTCAGATATTTCAAGATTATTCCTTTGTTTATTGATTTCTTGAATATTTTCTGCTGTTTTCTTTTTATATATCCATATGAGCGTAATCATTAAAAACGTGACCAAACAGGAAATGGTCCCTGGTAATGGTGCAGCTGATCCGCTTCGAAATGCAGAACCCAATGAAGTTAATAGATTGCCGCCATTTATCAGAACAGTTGCTATAAATCCGGCCTTTTCTTCTTTCAGCACCATATAGATTGATAGAAGCATTTGCAGTTGTGTTATTAATCCTCTTAGGGTATATCCATCTAAAATTCCTAATCTGTACGTACTGGCCACTACTGTCAAACGTATCTGCAAAAAAGAAAGAATAACATACAGAATAACGATGCTTACGATAGACAAAAAACGGTTTTTTTTGTTATTCGTGTCGTGCACGATAAGGCCGTATTTCATGATGGTTCGATATATAACAATAATTGGCAATAGGAATATAATCGGCGCGATTTGAGGAATATTACTTATAAACACATCAGTAATTGTTGCGAGAACCAACGTAACTATAAAAGACAAAAAAACGGCACGCGACTGCATCTTTATATTGCGATCCGATGATTTTTTGCCCCATTGTACCAACAGCGCCAGTCCAGAAACTGTATAGCTAACATAATAAGCATAGAAGAACAAATCCCAGAAGTTATTATCAGCTACGTTAACCCAACCAAATTCTGTACGATGAAGGTTATAGGGTGTCCCATTCAGACCGGATGGAATGGCGAAGGCGAATATACATACGACTGCGGGTAAATACAGGAGTAATCGGAACCACCGTTTTTTAAGCAAAGTATCGCGACCTGTGATATTCAATATAAAGTGAAGGATAATTGCATAAGCGGGCCCCCATCCGAAAGACGAAACCCGTCGCCAAGTTTCGCATGTTACGATATCAGGAGCAATCGTTGCAACAGCCAGACCAGCCGACCAAATATTAATCGCCACGATCAGGGCAAAAAAGCTCCTGTTAGCTGGGGCTTTACGATTATTTAATAATACGAATATACCAATGACCATCGCTACAATGCATACCGAAATGAAAAGTATGAGGAAAATTATTGGGTAATTCATTCTATGCATCTCCTATATATGTTAACTAGCTAACTAAGATATCGGCATCTCCTTGGAAAGTTTAATGAGATTTATCCGTATTAAATTGTTTCTTTTTACTGTCTCGCTTTTCTATCATCTGAGTTTATTGTAGGCGGTCAAATACAGTAAGGAGTTCTTTTACCTCGTCTATCAAGCACCTAAGCTATGGCTGGATTAACACATCCATCAAATTGTACTGCGTAAACAGTCATCTTACTTTTATCAACTCCTTTACCCAACTGAACAAGATTTTGGACATTCTATCAAACTCCACAGCAGCACCTTTTTTGAGAGCATTAAAGTTGATTAAAATTTCTCTATCTTTACCATTTACGGATTCAAGTAAATCTTTTTGACACTTGATATATTTGCCCATGTTCCGAAATGCAACAGCCTGAATAACAAAGGATGCCAACTTATATAATCCACGCACTATATCATCACTTTTTTCATATAACATATTG
>JAEZLF010000293.1 GCA_023435925.1 Bacillota bacterium | reverse complement strand
CTGCAATTTTCTCCGGTTACCCTGGCAGCCACCTCATCGATATCAATGGCAACTGCGTGGCCTGCACCCAGCTTCACAGCAATAATAGAGAGTATTCCTGTCCCGCACCCCACATCGATTACACGATCAGCCTCGTTCACATACTTTTCAAGCAATTGTGAGCATAGTCTTGTCGTCTCATGTGTTCCGGTTCCGAAGGCCATTCCGGGATCCATCTCAATGACAATCTCCCCATCCTTCTGCTGATATTCTTCCCAGCTCGGCTTAATGACAACGCTTTCCGAGATATGAAAGGGTTTATAATATTTCTTCCATGCTGTCGACCAATCCTCATCATCTACCATGGAGTAACCTGTATAGCCTTGTCCTACCTTGAGAAACTGTGAAATAAAGTTTATCTTCTCATTTACTAAAGCTACCAGTTCTGCAGGTGTTTTTTCTTCATTGAAATACGCCTTTACAGTAACTTCCGTGCCCAACGAATCCATGAATTCCTGATCTGCATAATCCAGATTGTCAGGGCTTTCAATCTGCCTTCTGATTTCATTGGGATCTTCTATGACAACTCCGCCTGCACCAACGGAAGTCAACATCTCCGATATGGCATCACTGGCTTCTTCTGTCGTTTTTATACACACTTCCGTCCATTTCATAGGTCATCCTCCATTAGGCGTCATTACTAAGCCGAGCCCTACATCCCCAGGGCATCCTTCATCTTGTCAAAAAAGCCTTTTCTCTTTTCATATACTTCATCACCGCTTATATCGGCAAACTCTCTGAGTATTGTTTTCTGTTTCTCATTCAGCTTCTTAGGCACGTCAATTTCAACCTTGACATACTGATCGCCTCTGCCGTTTCCTCTCAGATAAGGTATGCCTTTTCCCTTGAGCCTGAAAATCGTTCCGGTCTGAGTCCCTTCCGGCATACTGTACTTCACCTTTCCATCCAGTGTAGGAACTTCAAGCTCTGATCCCAGCGCTGCCTGTACAAATGTGATAGGCATCTCACAGACCACATCATTCCCCTGGCGTTTAAATAAGGAGTGAGGCCTGACATTAATTGTAACAAACAGGTCGCCGGCCGGTCCGCCTTTAACACCTGGATCCCCCTCGCCTCTGAGAGACATGGTCTGTCCGTCATCAATACCGGCTGGAATATTCAAATTGATCTTAACAGTTTTTCTAACCTTACCTTTACCACTACAAGTCGGACAAGGATTCGTAATGATTTTCCCCTCACCGCGACACGCATCACAGGTCTTCACATTCACAAACTGTCCAAATGGTGTGCTCTGTTTATACTGGACCTGTCCTGTACCGTTGCACTGACTGCAGGTTGTCGGACTTGTGCCGGCCTTTGCACCTGTACCGCTGCAAGCTCCGCAGGATTCATGCCTGTTGATGGTAAGTTCTCTTTCAAGCCCGAATGCTGCTTCCTCAAACGAGATCTCCATGGAGTACTTTAAATCGGCACCCTTTTGCGGGCCTGAACGGCTTCTTGAAGAGCGTCCGAAGCCTGAGCCGCCGAAGAACGACTCAAAAATATCACCGATGCTGCCAAAATCAAAATCTCCGAAACCGGCACCGGCACTGCCAAAGCCGTTGGGATCCACACCCGCATGTCCATACTGGTCATACCTTGCCTTTTTTTGCGGGTCACTCAAAATCTCATAAGCTTCATTTACTTCCTTAAATTTAGCTTCGGCAGCCTTATCACCCGGGTTCACATCCGGATGGTACTGCTTTGCAAGCTTTCTATATGCCTTCTTTAAGTCAGCATCGGATGTTCCCTTTGAAACACCTAACACCTCATAATAATCTCTTTTGGACTGCGGCAAACCTCAACATCTCCAATCGCAGAAATTTAAAATCGTTACTATTCTACCACATTACTTAAAATAAGCCAAAGCTTGTTTTAAGCTTCGGCTTATTTTATGCATTTCAGGCCCTACTACTTATTATCATCATCATCCACTACTTTGTAGTCGGCATCATAAACATTATCTGCGCCGGGATTGTGTCCGCCCGGGTTTGGTCCGCCGTCGAAGCCTGGTCCGGGATTGGGTCCACCCTGTGCACCCGGATTTTGCTGGTATATTTTCGAGGATATATCATAGAACGCTTGCGTCAGCTTCTCTGTAGCTGCCTTAATGCTCTCTGTATCCGTACCCTTCAAAGCTTCCTTCACCGCATTGATTTCACCCTCGATCTTGGACTTGTCGCCGGCATCAAGCTTGTCGCCGAGGTCCTTCAGGGTCTTTTCCGATTGGTAGACCATGGAATCGGCATTATTCCTGACCTCAACCTCTTCCTTGCGCTTCTTGTCCTCAGCCGCAAACTTCTCTGCCTCCTTCACCGCCTTATCGATGTCAGCATCGGAAAGGTTCGTGGACGCAGTGATTGTAATCTTCTGCTCATTTCCGGTTCCCAGATCCTTTGCCGAAACATGCACAATACCGTTGGCATCAATATCAAAGGAAACCTCAATCTGTGGAACACCTCTCGGTGCCGGCGGAATCCCGGTTAACTGGAACCTGCCGAGTGACTTGTTATATGCTGCCATCTCACGTTCACCCTGCAAAACATGAACCTCTACGCTTGTCTGTCCATCCGCTGCTGTAGAGAACACCTGACTCTTTTTGGTTGGTATGGTTGTGTTTCTTTCAATCAGCTTCGTGCAGACTCCGCCCAACGTTTCAATACCAAGAGAAAGCGGAGTAACGTCAAGAAGCAGCAATCCTGTTACCTCTCCGGTCAGAACACCCGCCTGTATAGCAGCACCGACAGCTACACACTCATCCGGATTAATTCCTTTAAAGGGTTCTTTGCCCAAATACTTCTTAACAGCATCCTGAACAGCAGGAATTCTGGTTGAACCGCCAACCAGCAATACCTTGTCAATTTTCTCAGGTGTCAGCCCTGCATCCTGCAATGCCTGTCTGGTCGGTCCCATGGTTTTTTCAACCAGATCGGCAGTCAGTTCATCAAATTTAGCTCTTGTAAGGGTTACATCAAGATGCTTTGGTCCGGATGCATCTGCTGTAATAAAAGGAAGGTTAATATTAGATGTAGTAACGCCGGAAAGCTCGATTTTAGCCTTCTCTGCTGCTTCCTTCAGCCTCTGCATAGCCATTTTATCATTTCTCAGGTCAATTCCATTTTCCCGTTTAAAGGTATCGGCAAGATAATCGATCACTCTCTGGTCAAAATCATCTCCGCCAAGTTTGTTGTTACCGTGTGTTGCAAGCACTTCGAATACACCGTCGCCTATTTCAAGCACCGATACGTCGAAGGTACCCCCTCCAAGGTCATACACCATGATCTTCTGATCGTGTTCCTTGTCAAGTCCGTAAGCCAGTGATGCGGCTGTAGGCTCGTTAATGATTCTAAGCACTTCAAGCCCGGCAATTTTACCGGCATCCTTCGTAGCCTGTCTCTGCGAATCGCTGAAATACGCAGGAACTGTAATAACTGCCTGTGTCACCGTCTCTCCAAGATAAGCTTCTGCATCCGCTTTCAGCTTCTGAAGTACCATTGCTGAAATCTCTTGCGGTGTATAGCTCTTGTCATCTATTTTTACCTTTCGGTCAGTACCCATGTCTCTTTTAATTGACATGACAGTCCTTTCAGGATTGGTTATTGCCTGTCTCTTGGCAACCTGACCGACTAGCCTCTCCCCCGTCTTTGAAAATGCTACAACGGAAGGAGTCGTTCTGTTTCCCTCCGGATTCGCGATAACAATCGGCTCTCCGCCTTCCATAACAGCTACGCACGAATTCGTTGTTCCCAAATCTATACCTATTACTTTAGCCATATTTTACCTCCCAATTTTTACTTTTTTATATTTTAAATTAATTTGCAACCTTAACCATACTGTATCGGATTACCTTATCTTTGCAGATGTAGCCCTTTTGAAACTCTTCTACAACCGTATTTGCACCGAATGCCTCATCCTCTACATGCATAACGGCATTGTGAAGAACCGGATCAAACTGCTCATTTAAAGCCTTGATTTCCTCAACACCCACACATTTAAAAGCATCCTTAAGCTGTTTGAATACCATCTCGACTCCTTCCTTCAGAGTCTGAACGGAAGCTTCCTCTGTCATAGCCTGTAATGCTCTTTCCACATTGTCCATAACCGGAATAAAGGTGCCCGCAACTTCACTGACCGCATCAAGATAAAGAACTTCCTTTTCCTTAGCGGTTCTCTTTTTGAAATTATCATACTCAGCTGCTGTTCTTTGCAGCTTGTCAAGATACTCTGCACACTGCTTCGTTTTTGTTTCCAGTTCGTTCCTTACACGGTCCAGCTCACTCTGTAAATCTTTGCTGCTGCCGGCGTTGTCAGCAACAGTTTCTGCTCCAACTTCAGCCTCGCAAGTCTTTTCCTGCTTCTGCTGCATTTCTTCACTCATTTTATACCTCTCATCCTTTAGTTCAATATTTTTTCTTGCCTGTTCATAACATACTCATCCGTCATCATTATGATCCGAACCTAAAAGCCGGATCATTTCCTCATTGATAAGCTTTCTGATATATCGGATTGACGAAATAACCTTGGGATATTCCATCCGAGTCGGTCCGATGATTCCGATGGAGCCTATGAATGTATCTGCAATATTGTAATTCGCAGTCACCAGGCTGCAGTCTTGAATACTCGATATATCATTCTCCGTACCGATTCTTACCGTAATTCCGCCTGATTCTATGGAATCAAACAGCATTTTATAAAGGTTTGCCTTCTCATCCAGCAGGTTCATAAAATCTCTGGCCTTCACCATGTCTCTGAACTCCGGATGGTTGAAAATATTTGTTGTCCCTTCAATATATACCTCCGGATGGTCGATCCGCTGAATCAAATCCGAAGCACAATTAAGGATCGGCAGCAGTATTTCCCCGGAAACTCCGACCTCTTTTTCAATCTCCTTTATAATGCCCACATTCACCTGTTCGATTGCAAGCCCGCTAAGCTTACTGTTCAACACGTTTGACATCATAATCAGCATATCAGGCATCACACTTTCTGATACCTTCACCAAACTATTGCGGACAATTCCCGCGTTGGTCACAACGATAACCATCGCTTTTCCGGTTTCTATAGGTACTACCTGAATCGCTTTAATCGTACTTTTCTTCAGTTGTGGAGTAACGGCCATGGATGTGTATTGAGTAAAGCGTGACAAAACTGCCGATGCCTGCCTTATCAGCTGACTCAACTCACTAATGCGTGTTTCCATCGCTGATTTGATCTTTTCAATATCATCCGTATTCAGGTCATGTACCCGCATCAGCTGATCCACATACAGTCTGTATCCCTTATCCGAAGGAACCCTGCCGGAGGAGGTATGAGGCTGTGCGAGATATCCCATTTCCTCAAGGTCAGCCATTTCATTTCTAATGGTGGCTGAACTCAACCCAAGCTCATGCTTCCTCGCAATCGTTCTTGATCCGATCGGTTCTGCTGTATCAATGTAGTCATCGATGATGGCCTGAAGGATTCTTCTTTTTCTTTCATCCATTGTCATCTCATACACCCCTTTTGTTAGCACTCTTCGTTATCGAGTGCTAATATACATTTAAAATAACACCTGGTAATTTTTTTGTCAAGATGGTTTCATAAAATACACAGCTGAAGCTTTAATAAAATTTTGCAAATATCCTCTAAGTAGCACTAAAAAACCTCCGGCTCATCCGAAGGTTTTTCAAAAATGTATTCGCCCGTCTATTAGTACCTTGTTGAACTAAACCCAGCTATCGCAAAAAGTTATCAAAACGCGCGATATTTTGCGCCTCCAGAGCCAACTCCATCGTATAGAACACATGCTCCTGAGACATTGCCGACTCTGTCCTGTCAAGACAATCCCGAATCACGCAGCCAAAGAAAGGAAAACCTACTGTATTATCTGCTTCTATATGCTTACAGTCTGTTTGATTACATATGTATACATGGTTGGCGGTTGTACTTTCCCCTACATTTATATATTTTCTGAGTTCAATATAGCCGTCTGTACCTATAATAAAGGTGCGTCCATCACCCCATACAGGCAAAGCATCCGGAGTAAACCAATCCAGACGTATGTGACAGGTCGCACCGTTGTCACCCGTCAGTACGATTTCGCCAAAGTCCTCAAAATCAGGATACTCCGGGCAGTGATAATTGGCAGTACGGGCAAAATCGATCTTTGCCTTTTTTGTATTGGAGTAATACAGAAACTGTTCTATTTGATGTGATCCAATGTCACAAATGATGCCCCCATAGGAGGACCTGTCATAAAACCACTCAGGGCGAATTTCACAGGAAAGTCTATGTGGGCCGAACCCATCCATGTGCACTACTCTCCCTATTGTCCCATCCTTTATAAGCCTTTCTGCATAAACTGCCGCCTCGACATGGATTCTCTCGCTGAAATACACAAAGAATTTTCTTCCGGTATCATGGGCTACCCTGCGGCACTGTTCGAGCTGCTCCACAGAAACAAAGGGAGGCTTGTCCGCAAAAAAATCCTTCCCGGTAAGCATTGCCCGAACTCCAATCTCACCACGTTCACGAGGGATTGCCGCACATGCGATAAGGTTGATGGATGAATCTGCATAAACTGCTTCACTTGATTGTGCAGGAAGCACACCAGGGAATCTTTTGACAAAGGCTTCAACCTTTTCGGGATCGGGGTCAAACACGGATATGAGCTCTGCCCCTGCTTCTATTAAGCCATTGCACATACCAAAGATATGTCCATGATCAAGTCCAATAACTGAAAATCTGAACTCACCCTTTTCACAAACAGAATTGACCCGGCCTTCCGGCGCATAGGTGCTGCCATCTTTCCGTTGAAATTTACCGCTTCTCAACAAATTCGCCGCCTCCCACTTTTATGGTATTGTTCTGAAAAGCTGAAATACTTATGGTTTTTTTATGATAAACGGGCATCTGTGATATCATTGTCTCCTTAGAATAAAACGTATCATCTTTAGAAAGAGGCAGTTCAACAATGCTCTGTGTCACTGCGGACTTGTAAATGGCCTGTATTAATTCAAGCGAATTCCTGCCTTCCTCACCTGTAACATAATGGGATTCCTTCCCCTCAATTGCAGAGAGGACGTCCTGAATTTGCCCTGCATGTCCTTGATGTACAGGTAGCTCAACATTATCAAACTCTCTCTTCAGAAGCTCCGCCTGTTCAGTATCTTCTTCAGGAAATCCATTGTCCATTGTTCGGGCAGAACGCGGCAAAAATGGAACTCCTATACTTCCTTTTTCAGTTTGAATGGATATCCCCTGTTTTTCGCCATGATGCAATAATGAGCTTGTGATACGTCCTAGAATACCACTTTCAAATTGTAAGATTGCTTCCGATATGTCCTCTACTTCAGCGTTATCGTGGGCGGCATTTCCCATAAAAGCAGCAACCCGCCTGGGCATGCCAGCAAGCCAGAGAAGCTGGTCGATAAAATGAACTGCATGGTTTAGGGTGCAGCCACCGCCCTCTGTTGTCCAGCGCCCACGCCAGTCAAGGTAGTAGTAGGGCTGTCCTCTCCAGAATAAAGCATCCGCTGCAATATGAAGTATATTGCCGGCATTTTTGCTATCGATCAATTTCTTTAAACGGTAATACTGTCCGGTATATCGGTATTGTGCAACAACAGATAATATCTTATTTGCTTTTGAAGCTTCAGATATCATTTCGTCACACTCTGATAACGATGGTGCCATAGGTTTTTCAAGCAGTACATGCTTTCCGGCATGAAGACAGTCTATGGCGATTGCTTTGTGCGCACCTGGCGGAGTACAAATCGATACAAGGTCTATCGATTCATCCTTGAGCATCTCTTTATAATCTGTATACTCTGCCACGTTTAAGCCATATTGTTGTATCGTCTTTCTTATATTGTCGGCTTTCATGTCTGAAACAGCTATGATCTGACAGCGATCACCCTGAGCCAGATATCCTTCAACGTGGGAACCAGATATGGCACCGAGACCAATAATAGCACATTTTACCATATTTTGCACCCTTCCTGTGATATTATTATTCATTTACTGGTAGAAAGATAAAATGAAACTACTTTCACATATTAAAATATTACTTTCAGCATATAATGTCAACAACTATTTAATATTACCAATATTTTTATGCTTTTATCTATTTGTTAGTAAATTTTTACCCTTGACAATTGTAAAAAAACGCATTAATCTATCTTTATTGAATGAAAGTAGTTTCATAAAGGGACGGGTGGTTTAATGAATATATACGATATATCAAAGCTAAGCGGTGTGTCGGTGACAACCGTTTCAAGAGTACTTAACGGCAGTGATAAGGTCAGCGAAAAAACACGGCAAAAGGTCCTTTCATATATAAAGCAAGCTGACTATACACCGAATCCTTTTGCCCGGGGTCTCGGCCTAAATACCATGAGAACCGTTGGTATTCTTTGTCTTGATCCGGCCGATGCCAACTCGTGTATAAACCTTACCCCCGCAATCGGATTTATAGAACGTGAACTCAGACGCAATAATTTTGATTCCATACTTTATTGTGTTCAATATGATATGCGGGATAAAGCCGCATGTCTTGAAATGATGATGAATCGCCGTGTTGATGCCATCATTATTGTTGGTTCCTTCTTTATCGAAAGTAATCCTAAAAACAATCAATGCATTCTTGATGCGGCAAAAAACGTACCGATATGGCTCATTAATGGAAACCTGACTGGCGAAAATATATATTGCATGTTGTCGGACGACTACAATATCACCTACACATCTACAACAGAATTGATTTCGACAGGTGTAAATGATATTTTGTTTCTGTATACGACACTTTCTGAGTCGGAGAAACGTAAGATGGAGGGGTATAAAGCCGCTATTCAAAACGCGGAGCGAAAAGTCTCGAAGGATTACATCCAATGCTGCCCGCGAGATATCCATGAAAGTCACAAATTTTTTGATTCTCTCCTTGCAGATGGACTAAAGTTTGATGGAGTCGTTACATGCGAGGACACGATCGCCGTATCCGTAGTTAATTTTGCTCTTTCGAAAGGCATCTCTATACCTGAAGAGCTCTCTGTGATAGGAAGCGGTAACTCGATTCTATCAGAATACTGTTATCCCGCATTGTCAACAGTAGACGGCAATTACGAATCGCTATGTGTTTCTGCCGTTAGCATGCTCATTCGCCATTTTGAAGGGGTAACCGCTCCAAGTAAAGCAACCATTTCCAGCCGGCTCATCCTTAGGAATACAACAAAAAACATCTGCAAGGAGTAATCTTATGAATAGTCATCAGTGGAAGCGCCTGATCAGTACTATTAACGGAGATAATGACAAACTTGAAGCTGCTATCATTGTGGATAGTCCCTGGATTCCTGGGTACTGCAAAATTAACACGATCGACTATTTTGTACGCCCGGACATTTGGCTTTCCGCCCACGAAAAGATAAAGGCAGACTTTCCTGACCTCATTTTTCTGCCTGATTATTGGGTTGAATATGGAATGGCACTCGAGCCATCCGGATTCGGCTGCAAGATTGATTTTTATCCGAATTCACTGCCTACTGTTCACCACATAATTAAAGATGCGGATGATGTAGACACCATTTATAAGCTTGAAGTTCCGGACCCAAGGCTAAGCGGTCTGATGCCCTTTGCACTGCGTCTTCAAAAGTATTACATGGAACTGCTTGCCGAAAGAGAAGAAAGCATTAAAATCGTCAGCACTCGTGGACCGCTGACAATCGCCGCCCATCTCATGGGTGTTACAGAATTTTTGATCTGCATAAAACTCAATCCCGATGCTGCTCATACGCTGCTTAGAAAAACTACCGAACTGTGTAAACGTTGGCTCAATTCACAGCTGGAAACAGTATACAGCGCAGAGGGCATCCTGTTGCTTGACGATATATGCGGTTTTCTCGATGAATCCGACTATCTGGAATTTGCCCATCCTTATATCAAAGACATTTTCGATTCCTTTCCGGACAAAGTTAAGCTGATGCACAATGACTCCGAAAGTGATGTGATTTATCCACACTTATCAGATTTGGGTATTCACATCTATCAGCCAACATTTGCAAGGCCCATATCTGAAATCCGCAAGAAAATTGATGACAGAATTACCATACTTGGCACACTTCGGACTCTTTCACTTGCAGAAGATACACCTGAACAAATTGAAAAGGCTACCTTGGATATGCTTATCGAATACCTTCAAGCAAACAACGGCAGTTTCAAGCATTTACTTGTCAGTACGGGTGGCGGCGCACCCATGGGTGCGAAGAAGGAAAGCCTCATTGCCATTCTTCGTGCCGTCAAGCAGTTTAACCTGTCATTTGGCGCAAAAGCGTCTAAATAAAAAAAAAGAAAAAGGAGAGAAATGCAATGAAAAAGATTCTTTCAGTATTCCTAGCAATTATCTTAGCTCTATCAGTAGTCGGCTGTTCTGCAGGAAAGGACAAGAAGGTATACAACCTGCGCAGTTCCACAAATCTCACTGCAACAAGTACTGTCGGAAAATCCTTGGCTCATTTTGTTGAACTGGTAAACGAAAAATCCAATGGTCGGATCAACGCAACTGCTAATTTCGGTTCAGAGCTTGGTTCTCAAGCAGAGCAGGTTGAAATGGCAAAGCTTGGCGACCTGGATATGGTTGTTGCAGCGCCAGGCACAGGCCCCGGCTCCTATGAGGGTCTCGGTCAGCTAATGATGTTTGAGTTCCCCTTCCTTTTCAAGGATAATGACCATTATCGCCGTGTCCTGAAGGAAATGGAAGGTGATGTTGACAAACTTGTTTCTTCTATTGGCTTTACAGCTATGGCAGGTCAATCCCAAGGCTCACGTTATATATTGACTACCTCACCTGTAAATTCCATGGAAGACATGAAAGGACTTGTAATGCGTGGACCCAATAAGGTTTATATATCCATGTTTGAAGCTCTTGGTGCTTCTGGCATTACAATGGACTGGAACGAAATATATACTGCTCTTTCACAGAAAATATGCAATGGTTGCGAAGGATCTCCTTCTTCTCTCAATGCCTCCAAGTTCCAGGACAACGCAAAATATCTTGCAGTTACGAATCATATTATCGCCTGTGTATACTATTTCTTTAATTCAGAGTGGCTGGAAGAACTTCCGGAGGATCTGCAGAAAATAGTGCGCGAATGTGCCGATGAAGCCGTCGCATATCAGGAAAAGATCGACGATGAAGATCAAACCGTTGCACTAGAGCAAATGAAGAAGGACGGCGTAACAGTCACTGAAATGGCTGATATTGATGCATGGAAAGCAGCTTGTGCACCGATGCTTGATGAGTACAGGTCAAAGGGTCAGGAATGGTCATCCTTCATAGACAAGCTTACAGCAGTCCAATAAACTTTCATTGAATTCAGGAGTTTCTCATCGCGGAAACTCCTGAATCTTCATTAACTACTGAATGAGAGAACTGTTTTTGGCAACGTAATATAAACAGTACTTCAGGGAGGCTATTAAGGTATGGAAACTATCAGGAGGATATATAATTTTATCCATAAGGCTCGAGTAATTACAATCGTTTCATTACTTATATTCATCATATTACTATGTGCAGTAAATATTGTTCTCCGCTATCTGGTAACCAAACTGGGCGCCAGGCCTTTCTCCTGGGCGGATGAAATTATGCGTATGCTTGTTATATGGGTTGCTTTTCTTTCAGCAAGCCTCGGTGCAAAGGAAGGTGCACATATCAGCTTGGATAATATTGTTAAAAAATATTTTTCTGCAAAAGCAGCGAATATTTTGAGAAAATCTGCAAGCATTATTGTCCTTACCGTTTTGGCTCTTGTTATTTTTTACGGAGTACGCCAGACAATTAATGCAGGTTCTAGTTATTTGCAGAACCTTCCAATATCAAATGCATGGTTTTATGCGGCAATTCCTGTAGGCACCACATATTTATTTATTGACTATCTGCTAATTTTGATCTTTGGTGAGCACCCATTCTCAAATAAGAAGCTCGCCACAGAAGCGGCAGTTAAGGAATAACGGAGGAAATAAACTATGTTATTAACGTTGTTAATATTTTTAGTACTTCTTGCTTTTATCTTCCTAGGTTTTCCAATATTCATGTCACTTTTGATTACGGGTATTTTGTTCGTGATCTTAGGCGGAAACTCAATGGAACTGACTATTATTAAGATGTTTGGCAGTGTTAACAGCCTTTCACTTTTGGCTATTCCCTTTTTCATAACAGCAGGTAATATAATTATGAAAGCAAAGATCACAGATAAGCTGGTAAGCTTTTCTGATGCACTGGTTGGTTGGCTCAAAGGCGGTCTTGGTCATGTTAATATTGTAAGCTCCATGCTCTTTGGAGGTATTCAGGGCTCCGGCGCGGCTGATGCGGCTGCAATCGGCGGAATGCTGATACCGGCTATGGAGGAGCAAGGGTATGATAAGGACTATGCAGTGGCTGTAACAGCAGGGTCGTCTATGCTCTCACCCATTATTCCGCCAAGTATAGCATTCATACTGTATTCCTATTATACTGAGGTCCCGATAGCTCATATGTTTATGGGCGGCCTTGTTCCCGGAATCCTCATCGGCCTGATGCAAATGGTTGTCAATCGTATTGCTTACCAAAGACGTGGGTATAATATACCTCTGACAAAGTTTTCTGTAAAAAATCTCTTAAGGTGTACGGTTAAGTCCTTTGGCGCACTTCTGATGCCGTTGATAATCCTGATGGGAATCGTGTTTGGTATTGTAACACCTACAGAATCAGGAGTTTTAGCTATCCTGTATGGACTTTTTTATGGCTTCGTTATTAACAAAACACTGAAGCTAAAGGATCTTCCCAAAATCTTTATTGATTCTGCAATTACCACTGCAGTCGTATTTATGACAATCGCTGCTGCAGGTGTTTTATCAAACGTTTTAGTTCGCCTGCACTTCCAGAATGAAGTCATGAACTTTGCCGTGAATGTTCTTGGTAACCCTGCATTGGCCACAGCCTTTCTTTTCATTGTATTTATCATTTTGGGCATGTTTCTTGATCCAACTGTTATTATTGCAATGTTTGCAACAACAACGCTTGCCATTGGAAATTCATTTGGCTTCAGTCCAATACACTTTGGCGTTGTAATGACCATCGTGATGCAGCTGGGTGCAATCACTCCCCCGGTTGGTACATTCCTGTTCATCAGTTGTGGTGTTGCAGGCCTTCCAATGGAGAAGTCGATCAAGCCGCTGCTCCCATACATCGGAGTTATCATTTTGGCTATGATACTTTGTATGAGTTTCCCACAGATAGTAACCTGGTTACCAAATCTGCTGTATGGTGCATAAAGTTTAGACTTAATAGAATCTGAGGGGCTGTCTCACAAGTAACTTTGAGGCAGCTCCTTTTTTAGCCTTTACAATATTTTCTCTACCTCTCAACAAGAGTATTATCTTTATGTTGCATTAAATAAACTCCACGAAAACCCTGTTTGCAAGATCCAATCCCCGTGCAGTAAGCCTGAAGCGTTCAGCACCTGTTGTTTTACTGTCCGGTGCCTTAGTCTGCTTTTCTTCGGATGTTTCTTCGGATGCTTCTTCGGATGCTTCTTCGGATGCTTCTCCGTAAATTCTGCTTTGATATAAACCATTTTGATAGTATCTATCCTGCGAAACTACCAGCAGACCGTCATCCACCAGCTTACTGAGCTGAGCGCCATAGGCCTCCTGCAGCTTTTCGCCAAACCGTTCTTCAAATTCCTGCGCAGATATGCCATCAATGAGGCGCAGTCCCATTATCATAAACTCAGACATGGCATCCTGACGGCTAATGAACTCGTTATCCCTATGCAGCGCACCGTTTTTGATGAACTCGTTATCCTTATGCAGAGCTGCGTTTTTGATATTATCTGAAGCCCGGATATATTCCTCAATACTCATCTCATTACTATATCTCACATGGTTCAAGTAAGAGTGGGCGCCGGCGCCAAAGCCCGCATATTCTTCAGCTTTCCAGTACACAAGATTGTGTCTGCATTCAAATCCGGGTTTCGCAAAATTGGAGATTTCATAGTGCTTATAACCCAATCCGGCAAGGTGTTCTATGGTATAGCTGTACATTTTCCGGTCAAGCTCGTCATCAACCGGCTTTAGTGTTCCGGCTTCATATCTGTCACCAAAAATCGTACCCTCTTCTATTATCAGACTATAGCAGGAAAGGTGAGTGAGCCCTTTACCTGAACCAAGAGTCGTTACAGCTTCCAGTGTTTCCTTCCATTCTTCAAAGGTTTGCTCCGGCAGCCCAAAAATCAAGTCGGCATTTATATTGCGAAAACCGGCTTTATAGGCCGCTTCCAGGTTTTCAACAAACTGATGTCTCCGGTGGATTCTCCCCAGCTTTTCCAGATGCTTATCCTGCCATGCCTGCAGACCGATGCTCAATCTATTGATTCCCGCATCCTTGTACATCTTCAGATTATCATAGGACAGTGTTCCCGGATTGCTTTCAATGCTTATTTCAGCATCCGGGTCCACTGTCATGTACTTTGAGCAAACTTCAAGCAAACTGCTGATATACTTCGGATCAACCAGAGAAGGTGTGCCTCCGCCAATAAAAATTGTCCGTACCGAGCGCCCCTTTAAAGCATCTGCATAAGCTCTTATTTCTGAAAACAGCGCATCAAAATAAGGTCCGGCAAGGTGCTCCCTGCCGGAATAAGAATTGAAATCGCAATAATAGCATTTCGATTTGCAAAACGGTATATGAATATATACGCCAATACCAGTTTTCATAGAATTACTCCGATCCCGGCAAACAGAACGGTCCTCATGGCTTGATCTCTGTTGCCGGATCCCTGTGGCGGATCTGCTCTATCGATCTCCATGTCTGAACCACATTGCTGGATCCAATGGCCGGTCTACGTTGCCGGTCACCATAGTCGACCCGCGCAAGGCTAATCCAGCTTTAGCACGCTCATGAATGCTTCCTGCGGCACCTCTACCGAACCGACCTGCCTCATCCGCTTCTTGCCTTCCTTCTGTTTCTCCAGCAGTTTCTTCTTCCTTGTGATATCACCGCCATAGCATTTGGCCAGAACATCTTTTCTGTAAGCACTAACGGTCTCCCTGGCAATGATCTTCCCTCCGATGCATGCCTGTATCGGAATTTCAAACTGCTGTCTGGGTATGGATTCTTTCAGCTTTTCCGCAATTCGACGGCCTCTTGCATAAGCCTTTTCTGTATGCACAATAAAGGACAGTGCATCGACAATATCGCCATTTAGCATAATATCCAGCTTAACAAGCTCCGACTTCCGGTACCCCAACAGCTCATAGTCAAAAGATGCGTATCCCCTTGTCCTGGACTTTAACGCATCAAAAAAGTCGTATATAATTTCATTAAGAGGAAGCTCATAGGTCAGAATTGTCCTCGCTTCATCAATGTAGGACATATCCTTATAAACGCCTCTTCTCTCCTGGGCCAGTTCCATAATACTGCCGACATATTCAACAGGTGTCATAATGGTTGCCTTTACAATAGGCTCCTCCATCTTTTCAATGGAAGTCACAGGCGGAAGGTTTGTAGGATTGTCTATATCGAGCACCTGCCCGTCCGTCATTGTAATCTTGTAAATAACACTTGGCGCCGTGGTAACCAGATCGAGATCATATTCCCTTTCCAGCCTCTCCTGGATAATTTCCATGTGCAGAAGCCCAAGAAAACCGCATCGGAAGCCAAATCCAAGAGCAACAGAGGTCTCTGCTTCAAATAAGAGTGCGGCGTCATTGAGCTGCAGCTTTTCAAGAGCATCTCTCAAATCCCCATATTTAGCTCCATCAGCCGGATATATACCGCAGAACACCATGGACTGCACCTTCTTATACCCCGGTAATGGCTCGACTGCCGGTCTGCCGGCCAGTGTAACCGTATCACCTACTCTGGTGTCCCTGACATTTTTGATACTTGCTGAAATATAACCTACATCACCGGTAAGAAGTTCATCAAAGGGCAGATATTGCCCCGGCCTGAAGTACCCAACCTCGGTAACAACAAACTCCTTCTTTGTATACATCATCCGGATGGTATCACCGGGTCTGACCGATCCATCCATAACCCTGATATGGACAATGACACCCTTATAGCTGTCATAGAAGGAGTCAAATATAAGCGCCTTCAGCGGTGCATTCTCGTCACCCTTTGGCGGAGGTATTTGTTTCACAATCTGTTCAAGCACTGCTTCTACATTCAATCCGTTTTTTGCAGATATCTGCGGCGCATCGCTGGCATCAAGACCGATCACATCCTCTATTTCCTTCATTACGTGCTCCGGCTGTGCACTGGGTAAATCAATTTTATTGATGACCGGCATAATCTCCAGATTGTGCTCCAGCGCCAGATACACATTTGCCAGCGTCTGTGCTTCAATACCCTGTGCTGCATCCACCACTAGTACGGCTCCTTCACAGGCTGCAATACTTCTGGAAACCTCATAATTAAAGTCGACATGACCGGGAGTGTCAATTAAATTCAAAATATACTCCTGCCCGTCATTCGCTTTATAAACCATTCGAACTGCCTGCGCCTTAATGGTAATGCCACGTTCCCGTTCAATATCCATATTGTCGAGAACCTGCTCCTGCATCTCCCTTGTTGTGAGGACACCGGTCATCTGTATGAGCCGGTCTGCCAATGTTGATTTACCATGGTCAATGTGAGCTATAATACAAAAATTACGTATCTTATCCTGTCTTTTGCCTGACATCCAAGCGTTCCCCTCATCATTTCATTATTCTTATTCATTATCTTTCATCAAATGTAGTACATATTATAACATTTGCTTTCGATAAAATAAAGGAGCAATCGAATCACACAAATATTTTCTGGTAAGTATGT
>JAEZLF010000011.1 GCA_023435925.1 Bacillota bacterium | reverse complement strand
CCCGCAATACCGTCCTTGGTGCTGCCGATACCGTTGTACAGGCTGTAAAGGACGGAGCAATCAAGCATTTCTTCCTGGTAGGAGGCTGCGATGGCGCAAAACCTGGCAGAAACTACTACACAGAATTTGTGCAGAAAACACCAAAGGATAGCATCATATTGACTCTTGCTTGCGGAAAATTCCGCTATAATGACCTTGATCTGGGTGAAATCGGCGGACTGCCGCGAATCATGGACATGGGCCAGTGCAACGATGCGTATTCAGCAATACAGGTAGCTGTAGCTCTTGCGGGCGCATTCAACTGCGGAGTAAATGATCTTCCGCTGACATTGGTGCTTTCCTGGTATGAACAGAAGGCTGTCTGCATACTGCTGACACTGTTGGCTCTAGGAATCAAGAATATCTATGTAGGACCGACAATTCCAGCTTTCTTTTCCTCCAACGTTCTGAATGTATTGGTTGATAAGTTTGGCCTTAAGCCAACTACCACTGTAGATGCAGATCTTCAGGCCATCCTTGGATAATCAGAACCCTATTAGGATTAGAAATTGCGTCTTTTTGTATCAAACAGGCCAGGTTCCTCTGCGAATCTGGCCTGTCTTTTTGGCTCACTGTTTTACGGATAATTAGTCTCTATTGGATTATTTTTATATTCTTTGCCCGACAACAAGCTTTTATATCACGTATAGTTTGCTTAAATAACTCCAAAAATTTATCATCTGTAGTAATAACAACCTCATCAATTTCTGTTTTCATTGATAGAGCATTTTCAGACTTATACTTTCTTGTTTCAGCAATAATGCCCTTTAGCTTCTCTCCAAAAAAGATAATGTCATCATCAACAGATTTTTCAGTTTCCCAATGTAACTTGTGTATCGAAATACTATTCTCATTCTGTCTGAAAAATTCTTGATAAATATATTCTGTGATATGTGGAACATAAATAGCGTATAACTTTAATATATTCAGCATGCAATAATATAGGGCATATTGTGCCGATTGCCGCTCTTTATAACCATGTATGTCGGGTTGATATAAACGCTCTTTAACAATTTCAAGATAGTAATCACATAAATCCTTCCAGAAAAAATCGTCAATTTCATGTCGGGCCGGTCCGATTTCATACTGGTCAAGATGCTTTCTTGTATGAATAGTAGTTTGTTTACATCGCTCGATTATCCATCTGTCTACAGGCATTAAATTTACATCAGCATTAAGGTCAATATCCTGTAAATGAGATATTGAAAATTTAGATGCATTCCACAGCTTTGTGATAAATCTTTTGGCTATGCTCAATTCATCAATTGAAAAAAATGTATCTGCTCCAAGTTTGGAATTAGCAGCCCAATATCTTATAACATCAGCAGAGTGGTTTTCAATAATCACTTTTGGTGATAGCTCAGAATTGCTCTTTGATTTACTAATCTTCTCTCCTTTTTTAGCAAGAACAAAACCGCAAACCATTATATCCTTCCATGGAATTTGGCTCGTATGGTAAAGGCTTTTAACTATAGTATAAAATGCCCATGTACGTATAATTTCATGAGCCTGTGTCCTCAAACTCATTGGTAAAAGCTTATCTGAAATATCATTTTTCTCATCCCATTTTGCATTTATTTGAGGAGTAATTGATGAAGTAGCCCATGTATCAAAAACAGACCTCTCAGGTACAAACTCTTCACATCCGCAAATACAAGGTTTGTTAGGTTTTGTTTCAAGAGGATTTACAGGCAATATCTCCTCACCAGCAATTATTACCTTACCACAATTTTTACAATACCATATCGGGAAAGGTACACCAAAGTAACGCTGGCGAGATATACACCAATCCCACTTTAGGTTCTCAACCCATAATAAATATCTATTTTTCATATATTCGGGATACCAATTGATTTCATCCGCAGCTTTTAAAAATAGCTCTTTATTCGTAAGAATATCGATATACCACTGTTTTGATGGTAAAATTTCAATTTCCTTCCCGCAACGTTCGTGAACAGCAACAGTATGTTTGATACTTTTAGACTCTAAAAGTAATTCACTTTCTGAAAGTAAATCTACAATCTGCCTTCGAGCTGCTAAGACCTTTAAGCCTCCGATTAGCGGAACACTTTCATCTATTGTCCCATCAGGCAGAATAACCTTCCGATATGGCAGTTTATGAGTCTCATACCACTCTACATCCGTGCTGTCGCCAAAAGTTGCACACATAACTACACCTGTACCTTTATCAATATCAACTTTTTCGTCTGCTAATATTGGAATTTCATAATCATACAAAGGGACAGTGGCATTTTTACCAATATATTTAATATATCTATCGTCCTCTGGATTAACAAATAGACAAACACAACCATATAACAACTCAGGTCTTGTTGTAGCAACTAATAAGCTTTCTGCACCTGCCTTAAATTTAATGTAATTAAAGGTAGTGTCTTTTTCAATAGCTTCTAACTCTGCCTGGGCAATTGAAGTTTGGCATTCAGTGCACCATAAAACTGGTGACTCTTTCATATAAGCCTTTCCGTCTTTTAAAAGTCTGATGAAAGATTTTTGCGATATTCGCTGAACCATAGGGCTAATGGTTTCATATTGAAGCGACCAGTCGACCGAGAAGCCCAAAGACTGCCATAAATCTTTAAATTCTTTTTCATATTTTGCAGAGGTTGTAACACACTTTTTAATGAATTCACTTCTCGGAAGGTTTTTTGCAGTAATACCCTCATCTTTCTCAACAAGCCTTTCTGTTGGTAATCCGTTATCGTCAAAACCAAAAGGATAAAAAACATTGTAGCCTTGCATTCGTTTGAAACGGGCTATCATTTCTGCCTGAGTATAGGAAAATATGTGTCCAATGTGCAGGCTACCGCTAACGGTAGGCGGTGGCGTATCAATAGAATAGATCTCATTTTGGCTTTCCTGGTCAAAACTGTAGATGGAATTTTCTTTCCAAAAATTTTGCATCTCAATTTCTGCTTGCCTAAAGTCATAGTTTTTCTGCATGGTAATACCTCCTTAAATTTTACAAACACAAAACAAAAAATCCGCCTTAAGCTTTTTACATTTGCTTAGGGCGGACTATATGTGTCCGTGGTACCACCTAAATTCAGATATGACTATCTGCACTCTGACAATACAGGATAACACATATTATCCGATACTGTTTTCCCTTTAACGGTGGAAACTTCCGTTGAAGCCTACTAAGATAATATCTTTTCAGTTCACAGCTCAGAGGCTACTTCCATACTTCCTTCACGAAGATTTTCACCAACCATCTTCTCTCTTTGCTTCGGGTGAGTATGTACTCCTCCTCGTCAACGCCATTTTGCTTGTGTTCGTTTACATTATAATATTTTATTATACTTAAAAAGTCAATATGAACGCTCCCATTTTCGAACAAAACCAACACGAAATTGCATATACCCGAAACCGATACTACCTTTACAGATCATATTTTGGTATAATAATCCTGCACGATCATTTTAAATGGGGTGAAGGGCATGGAAACGATGAGTAATAAAGCAGCTACTAAGGACCCATACAATGAAATACCCAAAGGAAATCTGAACTCAGGCGACCTTTCGCTGTTTTGCTATCAGCTTTCGCTGATATTCAAGTCCGGTATCCCTTTTCTCGAAGGCATGCATCTGTTTGCCGAAGAAATCAGTGATTCCAAGCACAAACAGCTTTCACAATCCCTGTATCAGGATGTTTTTAACGGCATGAGCCTTCCTGACGCTTTAGAGAAGCAAAAGGCATTTCCCTCCTATATGGTGAACATCATAAGGATGGCAGAAGCCACAGGTACATTGGACAGTGAACTGGAACGGCTTTCCTCCTATTATGACAAGCTGGACAAGCTAAAGAGGAAGGTACAGAATGCTGTCACCTATCCGGTAATTCTGGCCGCTCTCATGGGCGGTATCATCCTGCTTCTGATACTTAAAATACTGCCCATGTTCCATGAAATCCTAATAGCAGCCGGCGGCGATATTCCCCCTGTCACACGATTGCTGCTGGATATCAGCGGTTTGATACGAAATTACTCCATTCTGATCCTGATCCTTATCGCTATCCTTGCTGCAGCATGCATTTTCTTTTTGAGGACCGCAGCAGGCAGGCAAAAATGGGATCAACATAAGTTGAAGTCACCGCTGATGAAAAACATTCATCAAAAAATGATTGCAGCAAGATTTGGTATGGGCATGTCCATGCTTCTAAAGGGAGGGCTCTCCTTTGATGATGCTCTCGGCATGGTATGCGGCATTGTTGGGAATTCCTATGCCGCCCGTAAAATCAAGGCCTGTCAGCAGGATATACGCAATGGAGCTGATCCGGCCGATGCATTGGAAAAGACCGGTCTGTTTCCTGCCCTGTTTATGAAAATGTTACATATCGGATATCAAACAGGTGAACTGGAAAAATCCATGGATAAGATTGCAGATATCTATGAAAATGAGGCAGAGCGCTATTTAAGCAAGATAACGTCCTCCATAGAGCCGGTTCTGGTTATTATTCTTTCATTGATCGTGGGCATTATTTTGCTGGCTGTTATGCTGCCATTGATCAGCATTATGTCGTCCATCGGCTGAGGAAATACGGTCAGCGTTTTCTGAAGAGACGGATAAGAAAGACGGTGGGTTTTTGAAAATACGTACCAAATTGAAACTTACGAGCATGCCTGTGATAGCAGCACTCGTTATAGTCATTCTACTGTCAGCCTTCTGGGGCATGAACGGACTGGAGCAGAACTCCTCCGGCAAGAGCCTGAAGACACTGGAAGATGCTATTCGGCGTGCCGCGGTTCAATGCTATGCTCTGGAAGGCAGTTACCCGCCTGACCTCTATTATCTGGCTGATCACTATGGCATTATACTGAATGAAGACGCTTACTTTTACCATTATCAGATGGTTGGTTCAAACATCATGCCGGATATTCTGGTCATGAAAAAGTGAGTCATATTTAAGATGTAAAATCAACCGGATTGGAGGTGTCAGGAATGCAACGCATCCGAAATAGAAGAATCATTTCAGGGATATTATCCGCAAACAGCGGCTATACACTGATCGAGCTGACTTTAGTCATCGCCTTGCTGGCGCTCTTCGGTGCGGCAACTCTTTCACTGGTGGTTTCAAGCAGCAGTGCATATAAAGGGATCGTCGAACAAAAGGATGCCGATTCGGAACTGAGAATTGCATTATCCTATATTGACACCAAGGTAAAGCAAAACGATTCGGAAAATGTACTCCGATTGGAGAACAATCCTGTCGAAGCCGGTTCTGCTCTTGTCATCGAAGAAATACTCGATGGAACAAGCTATGAGACCTGGATCTACTACAGTGCAGGCCACCTCAGGGAAGCATGGGTTGAAAAGGGCACGGCTGCATCCGACGATTTGAGCTTCGAAATCGCCTCGATAGAAGGGTTTCAAGCCGAATACGATATAGAAAGCCATCTGCTGCATATCACGGTATGGAGCAATACAGATCATGGTCAGCAGAAGCTGGAAACCGACATTGCAGTAAAAACCGGAATAACGATAGAAGGATGAGCGGAGGTAGCCGATTGATACTCGAAATAGATCGAAAAAGAAATAGCGGCTTCACACTGGTTGAGATGATCATATCGGTGGCATTCCTCGCCATCATCAGTGTTATCATTGTGCAGCTTTTTATCAGTGCTAAGAATTTGTCTTTAAAAGCTCACGATCTGGATCAAAGTGTATTTATATCGAAAAAGATCATTGCCGCCTTTAAGTCCTGCGAGCACCCTGAGGATTTTGCAAAGATTTCCTTGCTGGATAAGGCTGCCGATACCGTGTCCGATGACGTCGAGGTATTCACACTGTATTTCGATGAAGACTGGAATCAGTTAGACCCGGATAAGCTTTCTTTGGATAAGCATTCTTTAGACGAGCGTTTTCCGGATAAGGCGGTTTTTACCGCTGATGTTGAGCTGAAGCCCCTAGTGGCGGAAGAAGAAGGTGCATACTCGGAAAATGGCCTGTATCGTCTACATATCAAGGTGCAAAAAACAGGACCTTATCTGATGGAGGAAGAAGTGGGTAGTGAGCTATTCTCCATCACCTCGGATAAATATTTTGGCAGTTAGGCTTAAAGGATGTGAAGCGAATGAATAAGTGGATGAAAATCAGAAAGCATCATATAGGCAAACAGCTGCTGAAGAGTAATAGGGGCAGCTCCTCTGTTTTAGTGATCCTGATCATGGTCACACTGGCAGTTTTGGGGCTACTCGCTCTGATGTCCACCTGGTCGGAATTAAAGCTGTCACGAAAAAATGCAGATTGGGCGAAAGCTTATTATACACTTGACAGTAAAGCAGAGTTCCTTTTATCCGGAATAGATTCCTGTTTGAAGGATGCCGCTGAAGCTTCAGAAGCTTACATACTTGCGAAAGATTACGAGAAGACCAATAGCAGCAGGCTTCCGGCTGATTTCCAAAAAGCTGTTCATGACAGCTGGCAAAATGCAGTCACCAGCAGCGACACAGAGGAATACACGACCCAGCTGTATCAAAAGCTATACTTTATGTATGCCATCCATGCACTCAGAGAATACGATGAACGTATGGAAATAGATAGCAGCTTCGAAGGCAGTTTGGATTTGGAGATAGATAGCAGCTTCGAAGGCAGTCAAGAATTAGAAATAGCGAACGAGCAGGATCTGGAAATAGAAAGCAGCCCGGATTCTGATATGGAGAATCAACCTAACTTTGAAATAAGGAGCAGTCCGGATTTCGGAGATGACCCTGAAACCTTTCATGCAGCTGTAGTTGTACCGGAAGCTGCTGTCACCGTGTCGGTAACTGTTACAGAAGAGTCCATAGAAGGAAGAAGCCTTTTGGTTGAGCTTGTACTGCGTTCCGGAAGTTCCGGTAAAAATGGTGCAAGCACCGGAACAGCTGAGAGATACCGCATTACGGCATGGAAGGAGCTCCCGGCGGAATTTGAGCTCCAGGACACCTTGGAATTTGAAGATCTGGAGGTATTTTAGCATGACAACCGTTCTCGATGATTTACTAAGAACCGCAGTGGAATTGAACGCTTCCGATATCTTTATAACGGTTGGCGTCCCCCCTACATATAAAATACAAGGCGTATTACAACCGGCAAGCAATGAAATTCTCTATCCGAAAGATACTGAGAAGCTCGTCAGGGAGCTGTTTAAAAAGGAAGAGTTTTTTCAGGAATATCTGGCGAATGGCGAAAAGGACTTTTCCATTTCCCTGGCCGGAGTCGGGCGATTCCGGGTGGATGCATACACACAGCGCGGCTCCATGGCAGCTGCCATCCGTGTTTTGAAATTTGATCTGCCTGATCCTGTTATGCTTGGCATACCTCAGACTGTCCTGGATTTCAGCAAAAAAACCAGAGGCTTGATTCTCGTAACCGGACCCACCGGAAGCGGAAAATCTACCACGTTAGCAGCGCTGATCAACCTGATTAATGAGGAGCGTTCCTCTCATATATTGACGTTGGAGGACCCCATTGAATACCTTCATAAACACGGTAAGAGCATTGTCGATCAGCGCGAAATAGGCGTCGACACAAAGAACTATACACAGGCTTTGCGTTCCGCTATGAGGCAAGCTCCGGATGTCATTCTTGTAGGAGAAATGCGTGACCTGGAAACGATTTCGATTGCTCTGACTGCCGCCGAAACAGGTCATCTCGTGCTCTCGTCCCTTCATACGGTAGGCGCGGCCAAAACCGTAGACAGAATCATCGATGTTTTCCCTCCAAGCCAGCAGGAACAGGTCAGAGTCCAGCTTTCAACCGTCCTGCAGGCTGTGGTGTCCCAACAGCTGATTCCGTCCGATATAAAGGGACGAGTAGCTGCTTTTGAGATTATGGTCGTCAACCATGCCATCCGCAATCTGATTCGCGAATCCAAGATTATGCAGATCGATGCGGCAATCCACACCGGCCGTTCCAGTGGCATGATCAGCATGGATGCCAGCATTGCTGAGCTATACAATAGCGGCCTGATAACAAGAGAGGATGCCATGACCTACTGCGTTAATCCGGATACATTATTGAAGTATCTGAAGTAAATCCGGCTAAAATATTTAAACTTGTACACTAAAAAGTCCCACACCTCTTAGGTGCTGGGAGCAAATCACAGCGAATCTTGAATATACATTTCAGTTACGCGCACATTCGGGTTGGTATACCTGTTCTTCTTTTCCGTGCCTTTCCCATATTGGACTGCTCTGACTGGACAATAATGGAGGCAGGCAAGACACTGGACACATTCCTTCCCCCATACGGGTCTTTTCTGCTGCTTGCTGCTTCCTTCTACCAGCTTGATATTTCTGCAATTGCATACCTTTTCACAAACACCACAGCCGGTGCAATGATCGGTAACATAGAATTTTGAAGCATCCGCCGCGTATTTGCTGAATAATGGATTCACAACGGATGTTAACAACCCAGGCATAGAACCCTTTATAACATCGAATATGCCTTTTTGCCTTTCCGCAATAACTTTGTTGATTTTACCCAGCGTTTTTTCTGCCATCTCCAGCTTTTCATTTTCCAGCTCTTTCGGATCCACATCGTACGTGATGATATAGTTGTTGGGCATCCTTACCGAAAAACCGCTGTCCAGTGTCAGGCCATTCCGCTTTAAAGTCTTTTCAAGCAGCTTCATCGCATTTCCGATGTTGTCCCCACAAGTCGCCAGCGAGTAGATAAAGTGATCTGCATAGTTCGTAAACTTCAGTCTGTCAATGAACTGCAAAACCATCGAAGGCGGCCCCCAGGCATATACGGGGTAAACAAATCCAACCGCTTCGTTTTCTTTCAGTTCAAACTCATATTTTTCTATTCTCCGGCTCATGAGTGCTGCAATAGAAACCAACCGGTCGCCTTGATATTCTGCAATACTCTTTGCTGCCTGAAGCGAATTTCCTGTTCCTGAAAAATAAAATATCATATTGCTGCCTCTTTTTATCAATCTACTGAGACTATTATATCCTGAGCATAATCGTGCATCAAGACTGGTGTTATTTTATTACTTTGCGACACATTGGACAAACCACTTGGTCAGGTTCAACTTTCATCCCACAAGTAGAACACCTTGGTAAATCATCATCTGAATCCATCACCTCATATTCTTCCATATCCTCAAGATTTTCAATATCTTCAGTGTCTTCCGGTATAACCGATGAGTCCTTATTTACATAGGCATTCATCTTCTCATAAGCTGTTCTTTTATTACCAGAGGCATCTTTAACGCTTGACAGGTTTAGATATAGAACTGTAGCCGCTACAGTAATAATAGCAGATAGTATATATAAAAGCACCTGCGTTGGGATCATAAGATACGTAAGCTCAGGGTTTATCATAATAAGATGCCGGTAGTATTTATAAATAACAAAACTCATTCCCCCCGGAACCAGGGAAAACACAAGCATATAGCCAGCAACTCTCCAAAAACTGCCTCGTACAATATACTTGCTATAGTCTAAAGCTTTCTTCCACTTCAAATCTGTCAAGGCTATAACCTGATATAAGAATGTATAATAAATCATCCAAACTAAACCTGGAATAATCAAAAGCAGCATTAGCGTAAACGTTATGATACTCATTAAAAGACTCGCTGTAAACAAGGAACCCCACCGTTTATATGCAAGTCTCATGGATTGCTGCAACGTCATCCGAGGCTTTTCTTTATAAGAATTTTCTGTTATATATATAATCGCCAAGCTTGAAATCCCCGATGCTAAAGTTAACAGAAATTGCAGAATATCAAAAATGAACTTGAGTGAACTGCATTCTTCGAATCTTGTGAAAAAGTAATTAAGTATATTAGCTGGTATACCCACAATCAAGCAAACCACAATAATGGAGAACGAATTCGCTGTTAATATTGCCCATGATTTTTTAAATAATTCCGCAAGATTGATCTTTGACCCATCTGATTTATTCATAACCCCTCCACATTACGTTCTATACTTGTGTATTTACGTCTATTATTTTTGCACTTCCTTTTTCATCTGTTCAATAGCCTCAAGATTCAGCTGATCTTTTTTCAATATACTTTTTAATGTGCACATGGATATTAGCTATTTCGTCATTTTGGGGCAACTTTGCTACTAATTTATCAATATAACCATTGCGGATCACCCGTAAAAAAGAAAAAGGGAAATTCATGTCAAAAACAAGACTTAGCATAAGCAGCTTTCTGTCATTTTCATACTTCATATTACTAAACTTTATATTCTTACAGTTAATAATATCTGCTATAAGCGAATGTGAGTAACTTGACTCGATATCAAGCTTCTCCAAAGAATATTTTCGTTCCTCATTTTCATTTGTTTCAATATAATAACCGTCAAGCTTATCCGCATCCCGGATAATTTTCGAATGTAGAATAACATCTGGTGAATCATTATGAGGTATCTCATAGAGGTTATGGTACTTGATTGCATTCAAAATCAACTCTTGCTCTACCTCTGGCAAGCAAGAAAGAATTCCTGTTTCTATAATAATATCAACACTAATATTAGCATGACTGCCGGTCTTAGTATCATTGAATGTTTTATAAGTAAAATACTCAGGCCCGCAGCACCTTTGAAAGAAATCAAGTGGCATCTTAACAGGGCCTATATAATACATATTTCAAGTTTTAGCCCATGTGAAAAAGGAATATTATTTCCTTCACCACACAAAAAAGAATGTACCCATTCTTCAAGCTTCCCTTGTTTTGAATATTCGATTGCTGACATCGATGTATATAAATTATTTATTTATACGCTTCTTTCTAATTTTAAAATTTCTACCTGCCTTTTGCCGACTTTGAACTTTTCAAGTCTTTTATATAAACTATTTTTTACTTTTTGGTTTTTATCTGAAATTATTGCAATAACAGAATCTTTATGCAAAATCGGTTCAATATTATTAAGCAACACATTAACAGTATTATCAATCTTATCAGACCAAGATACTAAATTTCCATACGGAACGTCTACAATTACAACATCAGACTTGAAACTCACTTCTTTAAGCATATTAGGGTTTAATACATCGGCTACAAAACACTCTATTATTGGCTCATTTATTCTATTTTTTACAATTTCAATAAACTTGTCTATACTTGAAAGTGCTTCAATATGCGATTGTTTATTATACTCATCAATCATATTTAAAATTTTATGTTTTCGTTTCAATAATCCCTGTTCTGATAATAATGATAAATTGGTTTGTGCGAGTGAGATAGCCTCATAACTAACATCAGAATAGATGATTCTTCCTATTATTTGAGGGTTTAGTAGGCCTAATACTGTTAGCATATATCCGCTACCACAACAAGGATCATATAAAGTTATATCCGTAATTTTATTTGTATATTCCATGCATCTTTTAAAGATTTCACCTGCTAATCTAACAGGAAAGTTGGTCATACCAGCTTTATGTACAATAACCCTGCCACATGCAAAATCTTCAAAACTCTCCTTATTATAGTACTTATAATTCAGATTACCCACCTACTTTTTATTTATATCAAACATTATTAACTACATATTACCATTCAAGAAGGAGCTCAACAATTGAAAGTGTTACTTTTTTCGTTGTTTTCACACAGTCTGATGGATAATGGGAATATCGCCGTGAGATATGTGTAAATCTGTCTCATTTATCGAGAGAGTATTTTATTATCCCGTTTTCTTCATATACAATCTTTTTTATGAATAGGTCCTCGATAATATTATCGATATCCTCCTTCGGTGTGCCTCTGAATTGATCACTAATGAATCCAGTTAAGCTACATTTCTTTTTTGGCCGTTGGTTGCCTGCTTTTTTTAATAAACTCTCTTTAACTTTCTTTATTACCGCTTCATCTATCTTTATGACTTTGTTCTGGCCTAATTCTTGAAAGCTTACAATTCTCTTTGCTTTGATACCGCTCTTCTTCAGGTGATTTATCAGTGGATCGTATCCTGTATCTTTGGAATATATGATGAATGTCTTCTCTTTGTCTGTAGCGATATCTCTACCCAGAAAGAAGGCAATAAAAAAGTCTAATGCATTTTGACCTTTCCCATTTACACGAATCCATTCAACCGCATCTCCAAAGGGCTGGGTCTTTTGAATCAGTTCAATTGGAATCTTTGTTTGATCTTTGCCTACAATAATCGTGACTTTAACTGCCTTCTTAATTACATCAATTTTCACATCTTGTACATTTTCATAATCAATGTATAGATATTCCTCAAAAAGAGACATGAGACCCTCCTATATATCTTCTTAATGTTTTCATAATAAAGGACACCAAATTCCCAGTATTAGCCTTATAGGAATGTGAATACGCTACAGTTGATGTAGATTTCGCGTTCTATTTAATGTCCCATTTTAGGCATACTGTCATTAACAAAATATACCCCAAACACTTACATCACTCGCATTATATCACATTATTTTACATAATTAAACATCCCTACTATTTTGTCAGTATAAATTTCATCCTCTCCCACCTCTCCCTTGCCAGCTCCGCCGCCCGTCCCGCCCATAAAAACACAAAGGAAGTATACTCTCGAAGCTTTACTTCTAGCTCCAGACCCCTGAACACTTATGTTGAGGCTATAAACCACGGTATGTTATAATCAAAACGAGATTAAATAAGAGAAGAGGAAATATATGAAAGCAATTATATTAGCCGCAGGTTATGCTACTCGACTCTATCCCTTAACAAAGAATAGACCCAAAGCAATATGCCTCAGCGTCCACTTCTCCACTATATGGATAACTGCGAATATGATATTTCTCATTTATGTTTGCATAAAGTGATCATATAGCACATCTATAGAATCGTACCGTTCGACTGCCCGTCCAACTCTATTATATTCTTCTAAATACTCGTCCATTGCACGTAAGAATGCTTCTTTGAAAAGCGCAGATTAAATCTATCCATATATTCCGGTTTTGCGCAATATAAGATTTGAAGATCAGTTAAACAGGAAATCATGGGACTAGTAAGATTTGCTTGTGCTTCGATTCTGGTTTCCCATGGTGTGCAATAGATATCATAGCCAACATCATCAAGTATAAAGCCATAAGATATCCCCCATCCACGCTCATTGTTGTTAATAATGATGAGATCAAGATCGCTTTTTTCATGGAAGTCCCCTGTACTAAAAGAACCAGTAAGTCCAATGATTGCAATATCATCAGATGTGGAGCTATGACTTTTAGATGCTCTATTAACAAGATAACTTTTAATATGTGTCTGGAACAATCCAGTTTCTGCTCCGGACAAATCTTTTTACATCAATATTATGTGTCAAGAAACAATCCCCTGTCACATATATTCTGACACACGATTATTCAGACTTTCCTTTGCCAGAAAGTCTCGTTAACTACCGGGTAGAAGCCGATGTTATAATAGAATTGCTGGCTTGAATTGACATAGGCGCGCTTGGCTCCAAGAGTCCTACAGCGTTTCGCAGCTTCAAGAACAGCGGCACGGCCAAGACCCAACTTGCGATAATTGGGATTGGTCGCTACCGGTTCAACGATAGAATTATCTCCACCAAGATACCACATACCGCAATGGGAAACATACTCACCGTCAGGAGCAACAACAGCAGTCATGAGATGATGGTTACTATGTGGGCTACTTACACAGTTGATACGAAATTGAAGCATTTCCTCATCCTCGGCAGGCGCAGCAGGGCCATGGTTAAAGCCAAACCATAGTACTCGGTTATATTTATGCACGTCGAATTCCTCATCAAAGCCGATGACACGGAAACCTTCCGGCAACGAATAGCGTGTCGTCTCCTCCAAGATATCCAGACGAGCGTTTTGAGCCCTATTCTGCGTCGGACGAAAGCCTTTTTTGAAGGCAAGCTGCTGCAGTCCAATATCGGAATCGTCTATTAATACAGTTACCAAACCATCGTGCGCCATATGCTCGCAGGCATAATCGAGCATCTCTGGCCTCAAATGCCCATGTTCTTCGTCGGTACACAGTGAGAACGCATTTACATGATCTTCATACGGTATTGCGGCAACTAGCTGTCCATTATCAAACCAAAGACCTATCTTTGCCAGTTCCTCGGCTTTATAAACACCCCTTGCTGATTGCCATTCCAGGAAGACCCAGTCGAGCATCCCCGGCCTTTCATTTTCGCGATTGATGCGGAACAGAAATTCACTCAATGTGAAAAAGTCTTCTGTGTATCCTGTAACACCGGTATAATTACGGAAAATTGCTGTCATTTGTAATTCCCCTTTCAAAAATAAAAATCCCTTTCCGTTGATGGGAATAGGACATCAAAGACTATGTTAGTAACCTGACAATATCAGGTGGTAGAAATGCTGTACTATAATCTGTTTCCCAACAGCGAAACAAGTTAGATCGTATTAAATTGTCTAATGGTCGAGGCAGCTTTATAAATATTACAGAATCATCTTCTTATCCCTTCGAAATTATTTGATTTAACATTTGAGTAATTATTTTACAAAATCACCTTTTCGTATCCTCCTTTCATTATCTTCATTCTTATTTCGTAAGTCAAAATAGAAGCCGCAACCCCTGCATTAAGCGAGTCACATATCCCAAGCATTGGAATAGAAATTAATTGTGGATTACAGGTATACCATTCTTCAGATATCCCGTACCTCTCACTTCCTATTACCAATACAGTATTTCCGTTGTAATTATAATCCTTGTAACTTTTATCTGCTCTTGTATCTGCCAGGTAAATATTAAAATTATGTGCCTTCAGCCACTTAATACATTCAATAGAATCAACAAACTCAATGATAGGTATGGTAAATAAAGCACCCATACTACTCTTCAGCAGCTTCGGATTCGTAAGCCGCGCTTTTTTATTGCAAATAAATACAGCGTTTACACCAGCACCATCACAGGTACGAAGAATAGTTCCAATATTTCCTGGGTTCTCCAAGCTATCTAATATTACTACTAAAGCATTATCTTTAAGTACCAATTTCTTAATATCAAAGTTAGGGATTCGCACAATGGATACAAATCCATCAGGACCATCTCTGTCGCTTAATTTTTCAAATAGCTTTTTAGATAATATAATTGTCTCTTCAGCTTTGTTTATAAAGTCTTCTACTAATTCTAACCCTTCATTGCTATATATTAATTCCGGACATACAAGAAAACACCGTATGTTTAGCTCTATTTTCAGAAGCTTTTGATGTGCCCACATACCTTCTGCCACTAAAAGCCTTTCAGAATCGTCACTAGTGTTATTCTGAATATGTTTTACCTGATTCATTACTGGATGTTGATTTCCAATATGTTTTATCTTACTTCTATATTTGTTAAATAACTTGTTCATCTGTATGTTATCCATGTTAATCAACCCTGCATTTGAATTACTTCTACATATAATAATCATAAAAGAAACACTGGATTGATTATATATAAAAAACTCTTTAAACTGTTTATTGCACAAAGCCCGCTAAGGCTTTAATCCAGCGGGCTTGTGTATAAAACTATTTTGAATATACAATTTTCTTGATACTATCATAAGAAAGACAGAATACTTCTGTAAGCTGATCAATAGATGAACCTTCACAGAAAAGTGATCTGATTTCTGAATTCCTGATTTGTAAGTATGCCCTATTTCCTGTGTTTTCACCCCAACCTTTGCGTATACCTTCAGGGCTAGGAATATAAACCATCTCACCTTTTGCGTATTTCTGTACTTCTTTGAGTAATGTCTCTGGAAAAATCTCTTCAGCTCTTTTATATTTCATTCTAACTCCGCTCCTTAAATAATTATCTCTTAAGGAAGCAAAGCCCACATTATAAACTGATCATTATAAAGTCAGAATGAACATAGGCGATCATTTCTTTGGCTCCATGCAATCAACCGCCATTTGTTTATCACGCAGACTTTGCATGGAGCTTTTTGGTTAAGAAATCTATAATCCTAACCATACTATCCCTCCTTCATTTTTATTAGATGTATCATAAATAACAAGTGTTATAAGATAACCACCTCCCTCTAATTATCAAAGGCTGCAAACAGTACACAGTACCATCGCAGCCTTTTCTACTATAAATAAAGCCTGGCACAAAAGTCCAGGCATCATTTCAGAATCATAGCGTGCTGCAATTGATACCCTTCAATTAACCAATATTAACATTCCAAAGCAAAAGAAACCTACCGCTAGGTAAGCATTTTTTACTTCTTTCTGTTATTTACGTGGTTTAAAGAGTATAAATCATTTCTGCACGCTCCATATTTTTTATACTTTTATAATATCAGTCTATATAATTCCAGTCAAGGAAAAACCTCCTTGCAAAGGGACCGATTTATGCAAGTATCAAGTCCATAATTTAGTACACTTTCCTTTACACAAATTCAGGATAGTCTCGTATGACGGCCATAGAGGTTCTGTCAATACAACATCTTTTTTGACGCTTACAATAATTTAATCGCAATATCCCGGCTCTGATGAACTGTTGATTATTAGCCTAATCTGCACTTCAACTCTATACCCAATATATTTTCGCCCCTCAATGAATGCAATACACCTCTGGCCATATAAATAATTATTTTATATTTTACCTTATTAAGAAAATACTTGACAGGTTAGTTGGAATTCCTATAAAAAATAAAAAATTTTATATTTTATAGGAAAGCAAAATGTATGAATTGAAAAACTCCTATAAACATATAGCCAGTATCTCTAATTATGATCTCAAAACGCGATTATGTCCCAATGATTAAGCCTTTTTTGTCGGATGACGTATGACCGTTTTCCATTTTGAAGGCTCGACCTTACGGGCATCTGAAAGATAGATTTCATGGTGGAAACGTGTGTCTGACATATCATTTACATATCCGTTTTCATTCAAATACTTGTCCATGACGGCAACGGTTCTTGTAAAGTGGGGGGCATCCTTTTCGCCTCGTTATTATGCATTATATAAATATTCACAACCTCAAAATGTGAATATATCCGCAAGCCTGAATTCCAGCCCTTTAAAAACCTTTGACTTTACAACCATGTCACCGGTGTAGGTGTTGTGATCTTCGATATCATGCTTTTCAAAATTATAAATGGAAAGCTCCTTTTTATCCGGGTCAACCATCCAGTATTCATTAACACCGGTTTGCATATAAAGATCAAGCTTTTTCAGCATATCCTTGGTCCTTGTGGATCTGGACAATACTTCAACGGTGAGAGCAGGCACACCCTGGTATTTCCCTGACGCATTAATTTTATCGGTATCGCAGATGACAATAATATCCGGCTGGACAACATTGATGTTCTCTTTGCCTTTCATCAACGTGACATCAAAAGGAGATGTCAGCGGCCTGCATTTTTTTCCTTTAAACCAGCTATGAAAAATTGCAAGGATTTCGCTTACCGCCACTTGATGGCTGTAAACCGGAGAAGAAAGCAAGTAAACCTCTCCGTCGATATACTCATACCGCAAATCGGACTTCTCCACCATTTTAAGAAATTCTTCATAGCTAATCTTCCATCGGTCGTTGAAAATGTAATTTGCAGCTTCCTCTGCAATAACAGATCTTTCTTCGCAGGGAACTATTTTCGCAACCTCATATCCATTCCGGGTAACAATAACATCTTCTAGTTCCGATGCAATTTTTAAATATTTGCCGAAGTTGTTCTGTACTTCTGTGGACGGTACCTTCATCTCAGCCACCCCTTTCATCTATCAGCTACATTATATAATCATATAGCTAATATGTCAAGTTTATAGCTATGCCCAGAGCGTATACATTAGCTACAGGATTAGCAAATTAAAAGTGCAGCATTAGCTATCCCGCAAACATAGTATCACGAGCCCGCCATATAATAAGCGCCAAATATATATAATCGGCAAATATAAGCGCCAAATATAAGCGCAAAATAATAAGCACTAGGTAGTGAGCGCCAGATTGATCATGCATGCCGGGCAGTAAGCTCCAGATCATGTGCTCCAGGTAATTACCTGTCATAGTCCCATCAATTGCATTAGGTTTGAAACGTATGACGTGTTATAATATACACTGCGTCAGGGTTGACCCCTGACAGGAAAACGCTAAGTTATTGGGAAGGGGGACAATGTAATGAAAAATAGAGTATTTTTGTCTGAAATAAAAATAAAGAAAGGTCTTTTGTTCGGTTTGACATTAATAATGCTGATCGTTGCATCCGTAACAGCCGATATTATGTCATTGGATACAACCAATGTCTACGCGGCAAGCGGCACAAAGCCCTATATCCGATACGTTGTTCAGCGTGGTGACTCCCTTTACAAAATATCCAAGATATACGGCACATCCATCAGTACCATAAAGTCAAGGAATAATCTGAACTCTGATTTGATATTGACCGGTCAGACACTGACAATACCGGTGGCCTCTAACAGGATATTGTCTCAGATTATTCGTGCCAAGGGATTAACAGAAGGCCAGCTGAGGTTGAATCTGGTGATTGATAAATCCGATAAGCTTTTAACTATTTATCAGAATACAACACCGCTGAAATCCTACCATGTGGAGCTTGGTGACGGTGGAACGGGCGACAAGCAGATTGCAGGCGACCACAAAACACCGGAAGGTACGTTTTATATTACACAAAAGCTGGTCTTGAGCCCGTCGGATGAGTACCTTGGATCACGTTGGATGAGGCTGAGCTATCCCAATATCGAGGACGCGACACGCGGACTTTCCAGTGGGCTGATCAATAAATCGACCTATAACTCGATTTACAACGCGATCATCAATGGAAAAACTCCACCGCAGAACACGGCGCTGGGCGGCGGCATTGGCATTCACGGCGGCAGCACGGATTCTCTCGGAGCCGACTGGACATGGGGCTGTACAGGTTTGACCAACGCTGATGTAGAGGACTTCTATAACTACATGTACGTAGGAACCAAAGTTGTTATACAAAAATAGAAAGCATTTTTAAAGGCTGCCTCACACTGATATGCTCCCTTTAAGTGAACAGATGAAATAAAAATCTGTAGCTTTGAACGGAGCATATCATAGTATCGGGGCAGCCTTTCGCAATTTGCTATCTTTAGCAATTCATTGCCTTTAGCAACCAGCATTCACTATCTTAAGCAAATCACTGTCCTCAGCCATTCACTGCCTTTAGTAGCCAACAATCACTGTCATTAGCAACCAACCATTCACTGCCTTAAGTAAATAGCATTAACCATAATTAGCCCTCCGCTATTTTACTTCGTCATAAAATGGCTCAAGATGTGCTATCACTTGTACGTCCTTGTTCACTTCCTCTTGTATCCGTTCCTCGATACGGTGGATTAATTGATGCGACTCTTCTATGCTCAGGCTTGGCTCTGTCATGATATGCATATCGATATACAAATCACTCTCACTTCCACGGCTCCGAATATCATGAGTATCCTTTACCTGGTCGAAGCTAAGCGTAATCTTCCTGATCATCCCGGTATCAACCACCGCTTTATCCACAAGTACGCCACTGTTATCCCTGAAGATTTCATACGCTGCGTGAATAATAAAGAAGGATACAAGCAGAGAAGTAATGGAGTCAATGACCGGCGGCAGACCTAGCCTTACGCAAATCATGCTTACCAGCACACCTATCGATACAAAGATATCACTCCTGGTATGCATGGAATCAGACACAAGGATGAGACTATTGAGCTTTTTCCCTTTTCTCAATTCAAAAATGCAAACGAAAATATTTATAAAAAGTGTTGCCAGAAGTACGATAAGACTTTGTACGGTTATATCGGGTTTAACAGGGTGGAGAAATCTCTCAATTGCCTCGACGATAATTTTACCGCCGATGAAAAAAAGCATTGCCGCGATAAAAAGTCCCGCAAGTGTCTCAAATTTGCGGTGACCATAGGGGTGTTCATCATCCACCGGTTTTGAAGCAAACCAAATTCCAATTAAGCCAACAACATTTGAGGTTCCATCCGTAAGCGAATGGAATCCGTCAGCAGACATACCTGCACTTTTAATCATGGAACCAATTGCAATCTTCAATACCGCTACCGCCATGTTTGCAAATAAAATAATCCATAGAACCCGCCTGACCTTTACATAATTATCTACTGCCATAAAATCAATCCTTCCCCTCGGGTAAAATAACTTAGCATGGCATAAATAAAAATCCATGGGACAATCATTGTTAAAATTGTCCTATGGATTCCAATCCACCGCCCCTACTCGAGGCCCAGCCCCACATACACAGAGTGTATATCGCCTGCTCAATTTCATATACATTACATTTTATGCCGCTACACTCGCAGTTGATCATATAACACGTAAAAAATAAAACCCATTAAAGCTTTCGCTGCCCATATACCCGATTCAACAATATTTGACTATAATCGATATACGCTGTAAAATATATGCATGTGAGGTGTATTTATGACAAATAGAATTCAAGTCTGCACTCTGTATTAGGCACATTGGAAAGCTCCCCAAATGTTTCAGACGGTTTATCAAAAAATCAAATATTTTTGATGTAAGGTGTGCTTATATGAATATATCGTTAAATATTATTCTCGACAGCATCAGCCACTACCGCTATGAACTGCATATCAGCCTTCCAACAGAGTTGTCCTTTCACTGTATTTCTCTGCTTCCCAAGGAAATGAGAGATGTGAAGCCCAATTGTCTTTATGTATGCCAGCTCTCGGAAGCCTTGAGAGCAGCGGGTCAGGTACCGCAAATTTATTGTCTCTGCCTCCGCGACCGAATCCGTGACGAGCTTGAGACGGAAGAGAAGCTCAAGGACATGGTTATCCTCAATGAAAATCTGGAGCTTGTTACTCTCTTTACCAAGCTTCAGGAGACCTTTATACTGATTAACGATTGGTATAAGGACATGCAGGAAGCAGTTATTATGAAAAAAAGCATACAGGATATAATCAGCCTGAGCGAGCCTGTCATAGGCAATTTCATTTCCGTTTCCGATTCGGCGTTTTCTCTTCTTGCCTATACAAAAAACATACCGACCGACGACCCCATATCGATTTCCCTTATTGAAAACAAATTTCACTCGGAGGAAACGGTAAAAAAGTTTAAGGAGATTGGGCGGCTTGAGGTCTGGATGGACTCCCGCGGACTTATTATTAATACCAGTAACGCCATTTCAAAGCATACAGTTATCAGCAAGGTGTTCAGGTTCAACGACATCTATTTCATCCATGTAGTTATGACCACCACCCACCGCAAATTGACTCCTGGCCTGCTCGATCTTTTTAACCATATGATATACGTGCTCAGCTACTATATCATTCCGAACTGGGAAGAAGAAAAAAATTACAGTCATGCGTACAATACGCTTGTGGCCGACCTGATGGAGTGCAAGCTTACCGATATGGAAGCAATTAATGAACGGGCACGAATTATCGGATTAAAGCCGGCTGACAAATACATCATCATGCTCCTCTCGGTAGGCAACGGAGACGATTTCAGCTTTCCGGGGCATGTTGCACGCGATGTTGCCCGAATGTTTCCCTGCATTAATCCTGTCTACTATAACTACCGTCTTTTGCTCCTGTTGCACCACGCTGATATAGCTGGCCTAATGGAGGAGAATGATATGGAAGCAACACTGAATACTTATTTTCATGAAAATAACGTATTTTGTGGATGCAGCGACATATTTGAAAATTTATTAGAGCTGCCGAATGCTTATCAGCAGGCCGTTCTGGTGTTAAATGAACTTACTTCGGTATGTTGGAAAGAAGAGATTAGCTGGGGAGAGAGTATGGAACCAAGTAATATTGCCCACTTCAGGACGTATTACGTAAGCTGCATGCTGGACAGGAGCGAGCAAAGCGAAAAGCTCTGGAGGAACAGTAAATATGGGAAAATGTTGATTGCCCTTTACGAGTCCGATATTGAGAAAAACACCAATAACCTGGAGGTTTTGTACACCTATCTTGTTAACGAGAGGCGCGCAACAGAAACCGCGATTCAGCTACATATGCACAGGAATAATGTCATGTACAGAATAAGCAGAATCGAGAAGATGCTGGGCGTAAGCCTTGAAGACAGATTGATGAGAATGAATTTGACCATTTCCTTATTTATGCTAAGGCATTCCGGTTTCCTGCAGGAACACAAATATCCCAAGCAGCAAAATCTCCTATAGATCACAGTTCTGCATATGGTAAAAACAAAAATGCCGGGGGTGTATCCGGCATTTTCTATTGAACATATACAAGGAGCCATAATATACGGAGTCTATGCTGGCCAGTTTATAATAACATCCTGTCTTACTTCCTCGTTGAACAAATCAACAGTACTCTTTACCGCGCTGAAGGCCTGAACTACCGCGTAAGCGAAGAAGCCAACAGACATAATAATGTAGAAAGGATAAAGCGGGATCAAAAGCGATGTTGTCGCCAGGCCTGTTTTATTGACAACCCCTGCCTGCACCCACGACGCGTATGTCAGTAGAATCACAATCCTTAAACTATATGCATTTCTTCTTCATCCTGTTGTTCATTTGGATCATTTGGCGTTATCATTTGAATTAAAAAGACCAGTGCAATGAGGGCAAACCCAAAAGCAGCAATGTATTCAAAAGGATATTTGGGAATATACAGTACACCTGATGTTGTCCCTGCCTTCACATCCATACCTGCTTTTACAAATACCTGCCATGCTATCATAGCCATCATTGCAAATGCAAGAAAACTTGTAATAAAATTAGCAACACTCTGCAATTTTTTCGGAAACTTATCAACCACAGAGCTTACCTCAATATGGCCGTGCTTAACCTGGCAAAATCCCATTGCAAATACTATAATTATCACCATTGCATACTCGACAAGTTCATATGATCCGTCAATAGGTTTAGCGAAAAGCAAACGTCCAACTATATCTACTACAATCATTAAAGTCATTAAAAGAATCAAAGAGATTCCAATAATATTAACTATCGCGCTGAATTTATATATTCCTTTCTTTACTCTATATAAAAACGACATTGGTTTTGCCTCCTTATCATAGAATTGTTCTTCCAGGACAACTCTGCCTCCAATTACAGTTATCAAGGTATGAGCTCCCCTGGACTAATTCGTACTATTTGAATTACTTAGTCTGGATCGCTTGAAGAATCTCTTTGGCCTTATTCAGAGTCTCTGTTCCTTTCAGCCCTTTAGCGTCCAAATCACTCGCCCATTTAGCATTGGTCTCATCAGCAACCGCCTTCCATGTTGCTAATTCCTCCGGCGCTATTGTACTTATTTCGACACCAGCCTTTTTGAACTTTTCAATAATCTGTGGGTTGTTTTTATCCCAAACATTAGAAGATATCTCTAAAGCTCCTTTCGCGCCGAACTGCTGGTTTAATATCTCCTGAACATCCGCAGGAAGGGAATCCCACTTTGCCTGGTTCATTCCAACAACCCAAAGGGCAGCTGAAACAGGGACATCGTAACCATATTTAACTACTTCCTGCAAGTTGTTATTATCCTGCATTTCCCACAGGCCATCAAGGCCATCAATGACATTCTTCTCTAAAGCCTGATAAATATCTGGTCCCGGCATTGCTATGACTGATGCTCCTAATGCTTTATAGAATTGAGCAGACGGGCCACCGGGAACACGTATATTCTTTCCGGCAAAATCTGCTTTTGTTCTTAGAGGAAAATTAGTAGTTATTCTAGAAGGATCAGTAACTATAAAGGTGAGTACATGTATATCTTTGAACTCATCTTTTATAAGATCTGTTTGAGAGTATAGAGTCCAAATTGTCTCTGCTGCTTCAGCAGCAGTATTAAATCCCATCATTGGCAGGTTGATTACTTCTGAAAGCGGGAATCGGCTTGGAGTATAGCCCAAATATGCCATGCCTATATCAGTTATGCCTGAAACCATTGCGTCATAAGTTTCTGCAGCCTTGCAAAGGGTCTGCGAAGGATATTCCGTTATCTTAATCTTTCCGTTTGAAGTTTCTTCAATTGCCTTGATCATAGGGGCGGTACCAGCAGTACATAAAAAGCTGTTAATCGAATTGTGATGGGCCAACTTCAGTTCGACAGCATCCTTGTTTGCACCTGTTGCAGTATTGCCGCTTGTTGTGCTGCCACCGCAACCCGCAACAACTGAAAACAATAACATAAGCGATACACCAAGAGCCAGAATCTTTTTAAAACTGATTTTCATGTAAACCCTCCTGTTTTATTGTTTAAAATCTCTTCGTTCCGATTAAATCCAGCTTAGATAATGGAAAAGGTTTTGCATCTATCTAAGTGATATGTATTTATTTACCCTAGGCCTGGTATAAATAGGCATATCTGCGGGAAAACAGTAATCAAAACCATCATTATAATCAAACAAATCCAATAAGGAAGAATTCCAGAATATACTTTTGCCAATGGAATTGATTTGTCTATTCCTGCTATAATAAAGCAGTTCATGCCTACAGGCGGGCAAATCTGACCAGAGGCCATCAAAATCACGATCATTACTCCAAACCATAATGGGTCAAAGCCAAGCCCGATGACAACCGGGTAGAATATAGGAACGGTAACAAGCAACATGGCTAATTCATCCATTATTGCACCCAGAAAAAGAAAGATAACGACTATGCACGCTAAGATAACATACTTGCTTACCGCCAAACCGTTGAGGATAATAGCAATTTGCTGAGGCATCTGTGTAATCGAAAAAAAGTATCCGAGGATCATTGCGTTAAGGATTATGAAAAAAATCATCGCTATCGTCTTACCCGTGTTAAGCAAAGCATTCCTAACTGTTTTAAAGGTAAGTTTCTTTCTGAAAAGTGATGCGACTACAACACCGAGAACTCCAACAGCGCCGGCTTCGTTGACTGTAAAGACGCCCACCATGATACCGCCGATAACCAATACTATTACTAAAACTACGTCTTTAATCTTCCAAAGCGCGGTAAATCTTTCTTTCCATGTATATTTTACACCCTTTGGACCTATAGCTGGATTCAGCTTTATCCTGAAGTAAATCATTACGCAGAAAAAGACAGCCAATATGAGAGCGGGAATTATTGCTGCCTGAAACAGCTTTCCGATAGATTGTGTAGTCGTTACCCCGTATAATATAAGTAGAACACTAGGGGGTATCATTGTGCTCACTGTTGATGCACAAGCCACGGTTGCCGCTGCAAAACCACTATCATAATTGTGTCTCTTCATAGCCGGTAACGCAACAATTCCCATTGTTGCGGTAGTAGCGGTAGTCGAGCCGCAAAGAGCACCTACACCGGTGCACGAGACAACTGTTGCCATTGCAAGGCCTCCCGGTACTGCCCCTATCCATTTCTGAGCGCAATCAAACAGGTCGTTGCTCATACCCGATTCTGATAAAAACTGACCCATAAAAACAAAAAGGATAACGACACTTAAGCTATAGTTTGCAATAGTAGCATATGGCACAGTTTTTAATAATCCCAATGCAGCGGGCCAACCAGCAATGTATGCAAAGCCTAAGAATCCTACGATTCCCATTGCAATTCCAACTTGCACCTTTAGCAGAATCAGAATAACCATAACAGCCAAGCCAATTAAACCGATCATTAATAGATTCATCTTTTACCCCCGCCCGTTCGTTTTTTCTCCATTTTTAGCGAATATGTAGCTTAAGATACATAGTAATAGTACACATTTTCAACGCTAATAATGCCTGTCGATACGTGCCTCTCCCCCAAGCCAAGAATACGAATTATCCTACGCTTTGATATAGCCTCAACCAACTCGCTTAAATGTTTGTTCCTTCATTAATTCTATTCTTTTGATAAAATATGCTTGCAGGGTTTTGTTCACCTGTAACCATCGCAGCAATACCCATTAATGCCAGAAGAGTCAGATCCATTTTGAAAAGCACCACCTTAGCCAATATTAAATTATTTTCACAGACTAATAAATAAGAACACGTAGAACTGTTTTAATTATACGCCGTCTGGTTATCTATGTCTTTGGCAGAACTCAACATTTTTGTCTTATAATATAGACAATATTTACAATTGGATCTTCCATCGAGCAACTTAGGAACTTACTTTGTTAATAAAAAATATCTTTTATCCAATAATTGCCCAAGAAAATAAATAATCATTGTAATATATTACAATGATTATTGTGCACTGGATGAATCACCATTCTGTTATCTTACGCGATGGTTTATGGACGACGTGATAAATAAATTCTTTATTGCCCGGATCTCCGACACCTTTGATTTCTCAGTTTGCAGATTTTACGAACAGTTCGGTGATCTCAATGTCCGCTTTTTACGGTATTCAGAAGTTCATCCGAAATCCTGCCGATCTCCGTTACGGACGAAGCAACCTGCTGCATTGCCGCAAGTTGTTCCTCAGAGGCAGCAGCAATGTCCTGCAGTTCAGAGAGGCTCCTGTGGTTGATCTCGCTGATGTTTCCGACTATATCCATAAGCTTGCCGCTGTTTTCGGCAGCCGTTATCGTAGAACTGCTTACTTCCTGAACCATGTCATCCATCTTCGTACCGGCTTCCGCAACCTTTTCAAAAGCAGCTCCGGTCTCCCGGATGACATCCATACCTTCACTGACAATTTTCGTGCTCCTGCCCATGGAATCCACTGCTTCCGAGGTGTCATTGATAATTTCCCTGACAAGCTTTGCAATGTCCTTGGCAGCTCGATCCGACTGCTCCGCAAGCGACCGGATCTCACCTGCTACAACGGCGAAACCCTTCCCCTGTTCTCCCGCCCTGGCAGATTCGATGGAAGCATTCAGTGAAAGCATATTTGTCTGTCCTGCAATATTAGATATGATTTCAACAATATTTCCTATCTCGTTGGATTGCTCGCCAAGCCTCATTACGACAGCCCTGTTCTGCTCTGTAGCTTTTCCGATTTCCTCCATCTTGCCAATAGCATCATTAATAACTTTCCCATTCTCCTGTGTCAGTATGCCTACATTCTTGGAGAGATCAGCTATTTTACGGCTTTCCTGAGCAACCAAGCCAAATGTCTGTAATATATTGTCCGCTGCACGGGAAGCCTCCTCTAACAACTGCAGCGTGTTTTCGGAACCGTTTGCTATCCTTCCGGTGGTCTGTGCAATCTGCTCATTCGCTCTGGTCGTGTTGTCCGTTATCTCCGACAGCTGGGCGACAGACATGGAAAGGGCAGCAGAAACCTCTCGTGCCTTATCCGTTACATTGACCATCCTATCGAGCATTGCTCTTTGTTCCTCTGCCCCAACCACATTCTGAAGCATGTTTTTTGTTCTCTTGGAAAGAAGTATAAATATGATGGCCAATGCAACAAATTCAATATCTCTTGGAATGATAATGTATACGATAAGGCTAAACATATCTTTATAATTCTTATCCACAACACCACTGAACATGGTTCCGGCAAGCTGGGCTGCCGTTACGGCAATGACGGTCGAAATAGTCGTGAACCAGCTTAGCTTTCTGTCGAAGTACAGGCTGGCCAGTGCAAGCGGATAAATGTACAGCAGTACTGCATGATAGGAGAGTAGTGTGGTAAGTACGGCAATCATCAGAACAGCTGCTGTCACGGTTATGTATTTTATAGCCCATCCGTTTACTCCCATCCACAGAACCAAAACGGCTGGAATCAGGAGAAGAACAGCGGCAATCACCATCGCCGGCACCATCGTGCTCATAGGCACGATAAAAATATTCAGAATATTTAAGAGCATAGCCAGCGCAACAAAAGAAATGGTAACCAGCATGATTTTTGCAGCAAACCGGTTGGAGACACGTTCATTTGATTCCAGA
>JAEZLF010000004.1 GCA_023435925.1 Bacillota bacterium | reverse complement strand
ATCGTGTAATCGATGTGGGGTGCGGGACAGGAATACTCTCTATTATTGCTGTGAAGCTGGGTGCAGGCCACGCAGTTGCCATTGATATCGATGAGGTGGCTGCCAGGGTAACCGGAGAAAATTGCAGAATCAATAGCGTACAGGACAATATCTCCGTCAGGAAGGGAATCCTTACCGACCTGGAGCCGCAAAAGGCCGATGTGATGGTGGCGAATATTATTGCAGATGTCGTAATTGGTATTTCTGCCGATATACCCTCTTATCTGAAGGAAGGAGGTATTCTTCTGACCTCCGGTATTATTAAAGAAAGAAAAAATGATGTGATAAAGGCCTATACGGACTTGAAATTTGAAACGATCAACCTTCTTGAAATGGGCGAATGGGTGGCGATAGCTTTTAAATGTCCAAATTCTTTGTAAGTATGGAGTCGGTAGATCCGGCAGAAAATAGAATAGTCATTACCGGTGAAGATGTAAAGCATATTAAAAGCGTGCTGAGAAGTTCTCCGGGTGATGTGCTGGAAGTGTCAGATGGCTCCGGCTTTGATTATGATGTCAAAATAGTAACTATCGAAAAAGACAGTATTATTACGGAGATTACAGGAAAACGGCTGAATAAAACGGAGCCGCCTATTCACATTACGCTGTTTCAGGGTGTACCTAAATCAGATAAGCTGGAGTTCATTATACAGAAATGTGTTGAATTGGGAGTACATAGAATTGTCCCTGTAATGACCGCAAGGACGGTTGTGAAGCTTGATAATCAGCGGGATGCGCAGGCTAAGACCATGAGATGGCAGCGTATTGCCCTGGAAGCAGCAAAACAGTGTGGTCGTGGAATTGTGCCGCTAGTTGAGGAACCGGTAAGATTTGCTGAAGCCCTAAAGCTTGCTGGAAGCTGTGATTTAAAGCTTTTGCCCTATGAGGAGGAGACCACATCAGGTCTGAAGCAATGCCTTCAGCGATACCGATTGGAGAAGGGACAGCGTGAGAGTACTTGTCCGGAAGATGAAAAATGCAGGTACAGTGCAGCGATTTTCATCGGCCCTGAGGGAGGTTTTTCTGCAGAAGAAGTGAAAAATGCAGTGGCAAGCGGCTTTCAATCTGTTACTCTGGGACCGAGAATACTGAGGACAGAAACAGCAGGTCTGGCAGTGATTGCTATCATGATGTATGAACTCGGTGATATGGCAGGAGAAGGTTAGCGGCAGGAAAATATCCCAAACAGCTTTTAATTGTCGGTGTTTATGTTATAATACGTATTAAATAAAAAAGATGAGAATATTTACTATGCATATAAAAGAGTAAAGAGGTTTTTATGATTAAAAGTATGACCGGCTTTGGCCGCGGAGAGTATGTGCAGGACGGCAGGGAGTTTACAGTTGAGATCAAAACAGTAAACCACCGGTATTCGGATGTTTTTATCAAGATGCCCAGACAGATCGGATTTTTGGAGGATAAGGTCAGGGGACTTGTCGGGAAAGCGATATCCCGGGGTAAAATTGATGTTTTTGTTACATACTATAATTACAGTGAGAATTCAAAATTCGTAACCTTTGATGAAGCACTGGCGAAGGCATATATAGCAGCAGTGGAATCCCTCCGGGATCAATATGAACTAAGGGATGATATTTCTGTATCGTTGATTTCCAGATATCCGGATGTTCTAAAGGTCGAACAGAATGAAGAGGACGAGGACATTCTCTGGAACATGCTAAAGATCGCAGTGGAAAACGCACTTTCTTCACTTGTTTCAATGAGAGAGCATGAGGGAGAAGAACTGAAAAAAGTTCTGCTGGAACGGGCAGCATATATAGAAAGCGTAGTTGCTGATATTTCAAAACGTGCTCCGGAGGTACCGAAGGAGTATAAATTGAAGCTTGATGCCAGATTAAAGGAGCTGCTTGAGCAGCAAACGATCGATGAAAACAGGCTTGCAACAGAGGTGGCGATTTTTGCCGACCGATGCAGCATTGATGAGGAACTGATAAGGCTGGCGAGTCATATCGGACAAATGCGGGAGGCTCTGAACCTGGATCTGCCTGTCGGGCGAAAAATGGATTTTTTAATTCAGGAAATGAACAGAGAAATAAATACAATTGGTTCAAAGGCAAACGATTTAGCTATAACGAAAAATGTTGTGGAAGTAAAAAGCGAAATTGAAAAGATCAGGGAACAGATTCAGAATATTGAATAGTGATATGGGATTGCGTATCTCTGTATAATAAAGGAGGATTATCAATGAAACTGATAAACATCGGTTTTGGCAACATTGTATCAGCAAATCGATTGGTAGCGATTGTAAGCCCTGAATCAGCTCCGATTAAGAGAATCATACAGGAAGCACGGGACAGGGGAATGCTGATTGATGCTACTTATGGAAGAAGAACGAGAGCGGTCATTATAACTGATAGTGATCACATCATTCTTTCTGCCGTACAGCCGGAAACCGTTGCTCACAGATTGAATGCCAAAGAAGCAGAAGCTGATGATGATAATGAGGAAATGGACGAAGAGTAATTCATCCGCTCTCTAGTCAGTTAGATATAAACCAGAGGTTCAAGGAATGTTCACCTTGAACTTGTTTTTTAGAGGATAGGGTAAATGTTTGAACAACGTCACAGTCCCCCTCATCTCCTGGCTCTTTTGCTTAAGCAAAAAGCCTTGGAGGGGGTTACCGATTGAAAAAGCTGTCAGTGGCGGGTTACAATCCCCAACTGACGTTGTTCAAACGCCACGTTTAGGCGTGGCGCACGAAGTGTAGCGTAGGGCAAATTCATTTTGCCCGTAGCGAGGGGGTATGGGGGCTTGCCCCCATTGGAAATTGAAGGGCAGGTGGGAAGATGCTTTTAAAGGGAAAATCGGTGGTTATTGGTGTATGCGGCGGGATTGCAGCATATAAGGTGGTTGATGTAGTCAGCAGACTGAAGAAGCAGGGTGCGCAGATTGATGTCATCATGACAGCTCATGCTGAGAAATTTGTCACCCCACTGACCTTCAGATCCTTGTCTCACAGACCTGTGATAACCGATATGTTTGAGGAGCCCGATCAATGGGATGTCAGACACATTTCTCTTGCGCAGAAAGCGGAGCTGTTTGTCATTGCACCTGCTACGGCCAATATCATCGGAAAGCTTGCTTCAGGAATAGCAGACGATATGCTGAGTACGACTGTTATGGCTACCAAAGCACCTGTTCTTATCGTGCCTGCCATGAATTACAACATGTATGCCAATCCCATAGTACAGAAGAATATTGAAAAGCTGAAAGCTCTGGGATACCTCTTTATGGAGCCTGATACCGGTGTGATGGCGGAGGGAACATCCGGAAAGGGCCGGCTGCCCGAGCCTCCTGCCATTGTGGAGGAAGTGGTGCGCATTTTAAAGCCGGTTAGAGATTTGGCGGGATATAAGGTACTTGTGACTGCAGGACCGACCAGAGAAGCTATTGACCCTGTTCGATATATAACGAATCATTCCTCCGGAAAGATGGGCTATGCTGTTGCAGAGGCAGCCGTCTCCCGTGGAGCAGAGGTACTGCTGATTACCGGACCGGTATCTGTTGAGAAACCGGCAGGTGTGGAAGTGATATCGGTGACCTCTGCCCAGGATATGTATGAAGCGGTAATGAAGAACTACAAAGCTTCCGATATAATTGTCATGGTGGCAGCAGTGGCGGACTATAGACCCCAGAAGGTATCTGACATCAAGATTAAGAAGAACGAAGAGGATGAAGAATTTACCCTCAGACTTGAGAAAACAACCGATATTTTGAAAGAAGTGGGAAAGGTAAAGGAAAACAGAACGTTAGTTGGATTTTGCGCTGAAACAAATGATCTGTTAATGAATGCGCGCAGAAAAGTGGAGGCGAAGAATCTGGATATGATCATTGCCAATGATGTAACGATGGAAGGTGCAGGCTTCGGAACGGATACGAACATTATTAAGCTGGTTAAGAAAGACGGCGCTGTCATTGACCTTCCGCTGATGAGCAAATTGGCGGCAGCCCACAGGATTATGGATGAGATATTAAAACTATAACGAGGCAAAGATGTCCCATACCTCCTGACTCTTTTCACTCACTACGCTCATGAAAAAGTCTTGGTGGAGGGTACAGTTTTGGTTTGCAGGCGGTGAGCATATCTCCCGCCTCGTTGAAACACTGCTGAGGTAAGAAAATTTTTCTCCAAACGAAAAATTTTCTTTGAACCGAAGTGTTATAAATAAATGGTTGGAGGCTTTCGTAAATGTTAACAGAAAAATCAATGGAAAAAATTGTGGCACTGTCAAAAAACAGAGGGTTCGTTTACCCGGGGTCGGAAATATACGGCGGGCTTGCGAATGCTTGGGATTACGGTCCGCTGGGTGTTGAACTCAAGAATAATGTGAAAAAGGCGTGGTGGAAGAAGTTTGTACAGGAAAGTCCCTATAACGTAGGCGTCGACTGTGCCATATTAATGAATCCGCAGGTTTGGGTCGCTTCAGGACATGTGGGCGGCTTCAGCGATCCTCTTATTGACTGTAAGGATTGTAAAACAAGGCATAGGGCTGACAAACTGATTGAGGACTGGAATCAGGAGAATGGGATCAATGTGCAGGTAGACGGCTGGAAGAATGAACAATTGTTGGAATACATAAAAGAAAAAGGCGTCAAATGCCCCGAATGCGGTTCAGTGAATTTTACTGAGATCAGGAAATTTAACTTGATGTTCAAAACGTTCCAGGGTGTTACGGAGGATTCGAAGACAGAAATCTTTCTGAGACCTGAAACTGCTCAGGGTATTTTTGTAAACTTTAAGAATGTTCAGAGGACGACCAGGAAGAAAATACCTTTTGGTATCGGACAGATCGGTAAGTCTTTTAGAAATGAAATTACCCCTGGCAACTTTATTTTCAGAATCCGTGAGTTTGAACAAATGGAGCTTGAATTCTTCTGTGAACCAGGTACGGATCTGGAATGGTTTGCTTATTGGAAGGACTTTTGCTACCAGTGGCTTTTAAAGCTGGGACTGTCCGAGGAAAACCTGAAGCTTAGGGATCATCAGAAGGAAGAATTGTCCTTCTACAGCAATGCAACCACCGATATCGAGTTCAAATTCCCCTTTGGATGGGGTGAGCTGTGGGGTATTGCGGACAGGACAGACTTCGATCTGAAGCAGCATATGGAACATTCAAAGGATGATCTATCCTACTTTGATCCGGTAACCAACAAGAAATATGTACCTTACTGTGTTGAACCATCCCTTGGAGCCGACAGAGTAACGCTGGCGTTCCTGTGCGAAGCTTATGATGAAGAAGAGGTGGCAGAAGGTGATGTGAGAACCGTCTTACGCTTCCATCCTGCTATTGCTCCTGTTAAAATTGGTATCCTGCCATTATCCAAGAAGCTTGGTGATGATGCCTACAAGGTTTACGAAAAGCTTACGGCCAAATATGTCTGCGAGTATGACGAAACCGGCAGTATCGGCAAGAGATACAGGAGACAGGATGAAATAGGAACACCGTATTGTATTACCTTTGACTTTGATTCACTCAATGATAGTTGCGTTACGATCCGGGATCGTGATACGATGACGCAGGAGAGAATCCGCATCGATGAGTTGGATGGGTATTTTGAAAACAAGTTTGAGTTTTAAGTAAACAATGTTATAGAACTGGGGCATATCCGCATATCAGCGCATATGCCCTTCAGTATTTCCAGTATTGCCAACTTTTTACAATGGGATAAGAAGTGGAAATGTTGTTCAAAATCCTTCAACAGAAATGTTTGGATCAGCATAGTTGGGGGTAACAGTAAAATCAAAAGGCAGCTCACAGACAAACTTGTATTGAAAAATCTGTTTTCGCACAAAATAATTATAAAAAACTCGTTTAATTATATTGTTTTTGTAGTATTTATAGTTGACAATAAATTATTATTCTGCGAAAATGAAAGTCGAAAAAAAATTAGGGAGAAAACAATGAGTACAAAGATCGTTATTGTTGGGGCAGGTTATTCAGGTGTGTTGACAGCAAAGAAGCTGGCGAAGAAGTTCAAGAAGAACAATGATGTATCGATCACTATTATAGACAAAAACACATTTCATACAATGCTTACCGAGCTGCACGAGGTTGCAGCAGGCCGAGTCGAGGAAGACGCTATCAGAATCAGCTTAAAAAGGATATTTGCAGGCAGAAAAGTCGATGTAAAGCAGGATACTGTCAACACCATTGATTTTGCCAAAAAGGTTGTCGAGGGAGAGAGAGACAGCTACAGCTATGATTATCTGGTGCTTTCAGCCGGTTCAAAGCCGACCTATTTTGGCGTTTCCGGTGCCGCGGAGCATGCGTTGAAGCTTTGGTCCTATGAAGATGCTGTTGCGTTAAGAGATCATATACACAGCATGTTTAGAAAAGCATCCCGTGAGACCAATCTGGCAGAGAAGAAAAGACTGCTGACTTTCCATGTGGTAGGTGCCGGGTTTACCGGTGTGGAAACGATCGGGGAAATGGCTGAATATGTTCCGATTTTATGTGATCAGTATGAAATAGACAGAAATCTCGTGTCACTGATAGATATTGATGTTTTAACCAGAACGGTGCCTGCTTTGCCGGAGAAGCTCTCTGAAAAAGTGGAAAAGCGACTTAGAAAAATGGGCGTCGAGATTTTTCTGAATACCAATGTTGTCAGTATTGGACCGGACTTTATAGAAACAAAATACCAGGATAAATTATCCCGCCATACGACAGGTACTGTGATTTGGGCTGCAGGAATTGAAGCTGCGGAGATTACGGCTAAAGCGGCGCAGACACTTCAGACAGAAGGCAGGGGACGCATCAAGCTGGATCCCTGGCTGCGGTCGTTGGACGATGACAGCGTTTATGTTGTCGGAGATAACATGTTCTACATCCCGGAAGGACAAGAACGGCCTGTTCCGCTTGTAGTTGAAAACTGTGAGCACAGCGCTGCGACAGCTGCTCACAATATCGAATGTGCTATTACAGGTAAAGGCAAAATGGAGGAATATAAGCCCTCCTTCCATGGAATCATGGTTAGTGTTGGCGGACGTTACGGCGTTGCCAATGTTGGTATGCCTAACCGGTTGTTCAAGCTTCCTTCGTTCTTTGCGATGTTTGTAAAGCATTTTATCAATATTGTGTATTATATTCAGGTGCTTGGATGGAATAAGGTTTTCAGTTATATGAAACATGAATTTTTTACCATCAGGCATTGCAGAAGCTTTGTCGGCGGGCACTTTTCCAACAGAACGCCGAGCTTTTTACTCGTGCCCCTCAGAATCTTCCTTGGAGCAGTCTGGGTTTTTGAAGGCATTATGAAAATTGTGGAGGGTTGGTTAACCACCCCAAAACTGACCGGATTTTTCAGTGGCGCCAACGCATGGTATGAAAGCATCCTAAAGGGTACGGCCGGTACGACGGATGGAACCAGTGGTGCTACGGCAGCAGCTGTGGAATCTGCAGTTGAGGCTGTGAGCAGTGCAACAGGAGCGGTAAGTGCGGCGGCCGATGCAGTTAGTTCAGCTACGGCAGCGGCAGAAGGAGCGGCAGAAGCTGTGGGCTCTATTGGAACAACCATACTGAATTTCGATTTTCTCGGTTTGTTCAGGGCTATATTTATCAGCGGAAAAGAGCTGGCCCATTCTACTCTTGGCGACTATGCATTTAAGCTGGACATTCCGTTAATGAACAGTTTTATCAATAAATTTGTTATACCTAATGATACCATGCAAATGGTCATGCAAATTACCATTGTAATTGCAGAAATATTGGTAGGTCTTGCATTGATAGGCGGTCTGTTCACAACTCCTGCATCTGCAGCATCCCTGATACTTCAGGCAATGTTTGTAACAACAACGGGTCTATACCTGAATACCTTCTGGATGATATTTGCCGGAATTGCCCTGCTGATCGGTGCAGGAAGAACATTTGGGCTTGATTACTATGTCATGCCGGTTCTGAAAGAAAAATGGAAAAATGTAAGATGGGCCAGAAAGTGGTATCTATATAATGACTAATGATTCTGCAAGAAATGACGGGGAGATTTCGTATATAGATTTTGACAGCGCTCTTTCACTTATGAAGGCTGAAGTTGATCGAGCGCTATCAGCCTCACCGCTAATTATCCGGGAGTACACAAAGCATCTGACAGCTTCCGGCGGTAAGCTGATCCGTGGGGTATCCTTACTTACCTGTACACAAAATAATGATCATCTAATTCACAGCAATGCGGTCAAATTTGCGGCTGCAGTTGAAATTTTGCATCTTGCGACGCTTGTTCATGATGATGTAATCGACGATGCAGATATCCGGAGAGGCATTCCTACTCTTCAAAAAAAATATGGAAAGAGGACAGCAGTCATTTGCGGAGATTACCTTTTATCTGCGGCGCTGAAGCTGGCTTCGGACATTCCGGACAAGCAGAATTATCTCAGCCTGAATATGCCGGATTACATGACAAGGGTTTGTTCCGGAGAGCTCATGCAGCATATTAATAACGGTAATTTTGATTTGTCCGTGTACCGTTACCTGAAAATCATATCTGGAAAAACTGCTGCTTTGTTCGAAGCTTCTTTTTATGCCGGAGCAATTCTTTCTGAAAGTGATCCGAAGGTGATTGCAAAGTATAAGCGTCTTGGACGGTATATCGGAATGATTTTTCAACTGATCGATGACTGCATGGATTTCGAGGCAACTGAAAATGTTGCTCAAAAGCCGGTACAGGCAGATTTTGAGCATAATGTCATCACTTTACCGCTGATTCATACATTTTCCAGTTCACTGAATTTCAGGGACAAGGCAAGAAAGCACAAGATTACAAGAGATGAAATCACTGACGCGGTGGCAAAAGCCGGTGGTCTTACATATACAAGAAGAATGGCAAGAAAATATTACAATAAGTTTGTACAGTTACTGAACAGTATTGATATGACAGAGAATAAGAGAAACGGTTTGATGTCTATATTGGATAAAGCCTTTCGAGTTTTTTAGAGTATAGGGATTTATAGATCTTCTAAGAAATTCCTATGAGCGAAGCGAATTTTCCTGAGGTAAGGTGACCTGCTTGATCAAGAGATTTTTAGATTATACAGAGATTAAAACAAAAATAACAAGTGTATTTGCATTTTTGATGACAATCGCATTTCTCTTTTACAAAGAACAGCTGATTGATTGGAAACGTACGGCTGTATTCTTCTGCTCCATGTTTTTATTTGATTTGACAACCACTGCAATCAATAATTACATTGATACGAAAACGAATGATCAGGTATTACAGTTCCGGAGAAGAAATGCATTAATCATTATTTATGTGCTCTTTGGGATCAGCGCAGCTTTAGGTTTATACCTGGTCTATCTGACCGACGTTGTGGTTTTTTTGCTTGGGGGACTTTGTTTTTTGTGCGGTGTGCTTTATACTTATGGTCCTGTTCCAATTTCAAGGCAGCCTCTGGGGGAACTATTATCCGGAATATTTTATGGCTTGCTTATTCCATTAATCCTACTGTATATTAATATGCCGGAAGGTACCTATCTCACATTTGCTCTGGGATGGGACAGAATTGAAATCAGCCTGATGGTAATGCCTTTGATATCAATTCTTCTATTATCTATATTACCGGTTTGTACGACTGCTAATATTATGCTGGCCAATAATATTTGTGATGTTGAGAAGGATGTGGCAGTTAAGCGCTATACACTGCCTTATTATCTGGGAAGGAAGAAAGCACTTACCGTCTTTGCGGGAATATATTATATGACATACATAGCGACAATTCTAATGGTTCTGCTAAAAATTCTATCACCGGTTTGTCTGATTTTTCTGCTTACAATATTTGGTGTACAAAAGAATATCAATACTTTTTTAAAAAAGCAGGAGAAAAGAACTACATTTATCGTTGCAATCAAAAATTACATAATCATTATGGGGACAATTACGTTACTTATTTTTGTAAGTGGGTTTTTAGGCTAACGGATGGTGGATGGGATGAAGTTTTTTAAAAAAACCGATGTGTGGATTATTATAGCTCTCCTTATTTTAAGTGCTGTGTCCTGGTTTGTGTACCGTTCAGTTTTTTCCGGCAGGGCAGCCAAAGCTGAAATCTACTATTATTCGAAGCTTGTTGAAACAATTGAGCTGAACGGCGGAGTTGAGAAAAGTTTTTCCATTCCGCAGAATGAACATGTTGTTTTTCACATTGATAAACAGGGTAATATTAAATTCGAGAAATCCGATTGCCCGGATAAGGTTTGCATTAATGCAGGTAATCTCTACATGGTCGGGCAAAGCGCCGCATGTCTCCCTAACGGAATCGTTGTTAAAATCGTTCCCTTGGGAGAACGCAACGATGATGATATAGATATTATTATTGGCAGATGAAAGGTAAAGGATGGAAGATAAGTTTATTGACAGCATAAATATAGTAAATATGCGGAAAACGAAGAAGTTAGTGATGACAGGTTTGTTTTTTGCTGTAGCACTTGTACTTTCCATCATTGAAAGCAGTCTCCCACCTGTGCCGGTACCGGTGCCGGGAGTGAAGTTCGGCCTTTCGAATATTGCTGTGATGTATGCTTTGTTTTTTTTATCAAAAGGCCAGGCATATACGATTGCTTTTTTAAAAGCGTTGTTTGTATTTGCAACGAGGGGTCTTATTGCAGGAATTTTAAGTCTTTGCGGAGGAATACTATCATTGTCGGTAATGGTACTGCTCATGCTGGTTTTTAAAGATAAGGTTTCTTATGCAGTCATGAGTATTGCCGGAGCTGTAGCTCATAATTTAGGGCAATTTGCGGCAATTACTTTTATCTATACCGGAATGAATTTGTTGGCTTATGTGCCTGTTCTGCTGGTATCAGGTATTGCGGCAGGAGTTGTAACAGCTACATTACTTAGGTTTATTCTGCCGGCTTTTAAAAAGCTGGTTTGATAATAAAATAAAAATTTATGGAGGAGCTACCATGAAAAAGAAAATTGCACTTGCTTTGAGTTTAGCTATGCTAGTATTTATAATAGCAGGGTGTGGCTCAAATACGAGCAATCCGGCTGGGGAAACTACAGCCGCAACAACTCAGACAGAGACAACCGCAGCTACTACTGGAGAGACAACCGGAACAGCAGCAGGAAATGCTTTGAAAACAGGTTTGGCAGTTGTTACGTCCATTGCAAGCTCAAAGGATGCCGGTGAAGCGGACGGTCTCGCACAGACCGACTCTACCGTTATTGCGCTTACGGTGGACGCAGCTGGGAAAATCGTGGACTGCAAAATTGATGCAGCACAAACGAAGATCAACTTTTCAAAAGAAGGTAAGATCGTTACACCTCTTGATACCGTCATGAAGACAAAGCAGGAAAAAGGCGCTGAGTATGGAATGGCAAAAGCATCAGGGATCGGCAAAGAGTGGAATGATCAGGCAAACGCATTCGCAGCGTACGTAATCGGCAAGACGGTGGATGAGGTAAAAGGCATCGCTCTGAATGAGAAAGGTGCACCGACCGATGCAGAGTTGTCTTCATCTGTTACAGTACATGTGAACGAGTTTATGGCTGCGATTGAAAAGGCAGTTGCCAATGCAAAGGATCTTGGCGCAAAATCAGGTGATAAGCTGGGTCTTGGTATTGTAACCACGATAAACAAGTCCACAGATGCCGGAGAAAAAGAAGGTCTTGCTCAGGCATATTCCATGTATACAGCAACAACCTTTGATGCAGCCGGAAAAATCACCAGCAGCATCATTGATGGATCCCAGGCCAACGTGAACTTTACAAAGGAAGGGAAAATCACTTCCGATCTGAAAGCTGCGCCGAAGACAAAGAACGAGCTTGGACCTGAATATGGAATGAAGAAAGCATCTGCTATCGGAAAAGAGTGGAATGAACAGGCAGAAGCATTTGCTAAGTACGTTGTTGGCAAAAATGTTGAAGAAGTGAAGGGTATAGCCCTCAATGAGAAGGGTACACCTGCTGACGCTGAGCTTTCAAGTTCAGTAACGATTCACACAAGTGATTTCACAACGATTATTGAGAAAGCTTCCGTAAATGCGAAATAGTTGATGAAAATCAGGGAGATCCGAGGAGGAGGCAGCCAAAACTGCCTCTTCCTATTTATAAGGAGCATCACGTGGTCAGAAGAATTTGTTTGGTTTTATTAATCATAGCTTTAGCAGTGAATTCAGCGGCTTGCAGTTCGAATAAGTTAACCCGATATGAAGCTGAATTTATTATGCTCTTTGATACGATGACAAGGATTGTAAGCTATACGGAGAGTAAGAAGGAGTTTTCCGATAATGTGCAGCTGATATATGACAATCTGAAGGAGTATCACGAGCTATACGATATTTATCACAATTACGAAGGTATCAATAACATCAAGACGATTAATGACAATGCAGGAATCGCGCCGGTTAAGGTGGATCAAAGGATTATTGACCTGATTCGTTTTTCACAGGAGTGGTACGCAAAAACGGATGGTAAGGTGAATATTGCTTACGGCGCCGTACTGAAGATTTGGCATGATTATCGCACAGCGGGCACGGATGACCCGGAAAACGCAGAATTACCACCGCTGGACAAGCTGGAGGCTGCTGCCGGGCATACGGATATCAAGAAAGTCATCATTGATGAGGCTGCGTCAACAGTATTTCTGGAAGATCCTGAAATGAGCCTGGATGTAGGAGCTATTGCAAAGGGTTATGCAACGGAACAAATTAGCCGGATGATGATGGAAAGGGGATTTACTTCAGGTCTGATCAGCGTAGGCGGTAATGTCCGTTCCATTGGAAACAAAAGAGATACGGGGCTTCCCTGGAATGTAGGTATTCAAAACCCTGACACAGCTAGTAATGAAAAGGAGCTTTTCATAGTGGATCTGACCGATTCTTCGTTGGTAACCAGTGGAAATTATGAAAGATTCTACACGGTGAACGGAATGAACTATCACCATATCATTGATCCGGGAACACAGTTCCCGTCAAAGTATTTCACTGCGGTAACCATCATATGTAAAGATTCCGGTGTAGCGGATGCGCTTTCCACGGCAGTGTTCAATATGCCCTTTGAGCAAGGATTTGAATTTATTGAGGAATTACCGGAAACAGAGGCTTTGTGGGTATTTGGCAATGGTGAAATTGAGTACAGCTCACATTTTAGAGATTATATAAAAAAGTAGTAATAAAATTACACCTCAATGGGAAACTCTATGAAATAGACATTATTGATTCGTAAATCAAAAATTTTTAAAATTTAGTGAAAAAAAAATAAACTATGGTATAATGGGAATGGCTTTTGCTTATTGGGATATTGCGGTAATTAATTTTGCTGCAATAAGATCCTTTATATAATAATTACATATAAGACGGAGGTAAGACAATGGGAAAGTTTGTTTACTTATTCAAAGAGGGTAATGCCTCAATGAAGAATTTATTGGGAGGAAAAGGAGCCAACCTGGCAGAAATGACTGGTTTGGGGCTGCCGGTTCCAAGAGGATTTACTGTCACAACGGAAGCTTGCATACAGTATTATAAGGATGGACAGATGATTTCAAGCGAAATCGAAGATCAGATATATTCAGCTCTGGCTAAAACTGAGGAGACGGTCGGCAAGAAATTTGGAGATCCAGCAAATCCTTTCCTGGTTTCAGTTCGTTCAGGCGCCAGAGCATCCATGCCCGGCATGATGGATACCATTTTAAACCTCGGTCTTAATGATACAGTTGTAGAAGGACTTGCAAAGCTTACCTCCAATGAAAGATTCGCATATGACAGCTACAGAAGATTCATCCAGATGTTCAGCGATGTCGTAATGGAAGTGGAAAAGCCAAAGTTCGAGAAGATTCTGGAAGCCGTGAAGCATGAAAACAATGCAAAGATGGATACGGATCTTACAGCTGCCAATTTGAAAGAGGTTGTTAAGAGATATAAAGAGCTCTTCAAAAAAGAAAAGGGCTTTGAGTTCCCACAGGAGCCAAAGGCTCAGTTGATGGAAGCTATTAAAGCTGTTTTCCGTTCGTGGGATAACCCAAGGGCGGTTGTATACAGAAGGCTTAACGATATTCCGGGTGATTGGGGCACAGCCGTTAATGTCCAGGAAATGGTTTACGGCAATATGGGTGATGATTCCGGAACAGGTGTAGCCTTCACAAGAAATCCGTCAACCGGTGAAAAGAAGCTGTACGGAGAATTCCTTATGAATGCACAGGGCGAGGACGTGGTTGCCGGTATCAGAACACCGAAGACCATTGACCATATGAAGGAAATCAATCCGGACGCCTACAACCAGTTCATGAAAATTGCAGACACCCTTGAAAAGCACTACAAGGATATGCAGGATATGGAGTTTACGATAGAAAAGGGCAAGCTTTTCATGCTCCAGACGAGAAATGGAAAGAGAACAGCTGCGGCTGCCCTCAAGATTGCTGTTGATCTGGTCGGTGAAGGAATGGCTACCAAAGAAGAAGCTATTCTCAAGGTGGACCCCAAACAGCTGGACGCACTGCTCCATCCAAACTTTGATCAGAAGGCATTGAAGGCTGCTACAGTTATTGCGAAGGGATTACCGGCATCTCCGGGAGCTGCTACTGGTAAGGTATACTTCAAAGCTGAGGATGCAGTTGAAGCATACAATAACGGCGAAAAAATGGTCGTACTGGTAAGACTCGAAACTTCTCCGGAAGACATCGAAGGAATGCATGTTTCTCAGGGTATCCTGACCGGACGCGGCGGTATGACTTCACATGCGGCAGTTGTTGCTCGCGGTATGGGTACTTGCTGTGTAGCAGGCTGCAGCGAAGTAAAGATTAATGAAGAAGAGAAATATTTCCTGGACAAAAATGGCAAGAAGTATGTTGAAGGTGACTGGATTTCTCTGGATGGCTCCACCGGAAACGTGTATGGAGAGCAATTGCCGACTGTTGCACCAGAAATGACCGGTGATTTTGCAGCGTTTATGAAATGGGCTGACGAGATTAGAACATTAAAGGTAAGAACGAATGCAGATACACCCAAGGATGCAAAACAAGCTATGGAGTTCGGTGCTGAAGGTATCGGGTTATGCCGTACCGAGCATATGTTCTTTGAGTCAGATCGTATTTTTGCTTTTAGAAAGATGATTGTCTCCAGTACTGTAGAGCAGAGGAAAAAAGCTCTTGAAAAAATCCTTCCGATGCAAAGAAGTGATTTTGAAGGCCTCTTTACAGAAATGAAGGGATATCCTGTTACTATTAGGCTGTTGGATCCGCCGCTTCATGAATTCCTTCCACAGAATGATGAAGATGTTGCTACATTAGCGAAGGAATTGGACATTTCATCCGAGAGCCTGAAGTCCATTATTAAGAATCTGCATGAGCTGAACCCGATGATGGGTCACAGGGGATGCCGCCTGGCTGTTTCCTATCCGGAGATTGCCGAGATGCAGACCAGAGCAATTATCGAAGCTGCTATCAACGTGAACAAGAAAGGTATGAGCGTTGTACCTGAAATCATGATACCTCTGGTATGTGAGATAAAAGAATTAAAATATGTGAAAGACATTATTGTAAGAACAGCTGATGCAATCATTTCTGAAGCAGGCGTAAAGCTGGATTACAAGGTTGGAACCATGATTGAAATTCCAAGAGCCGCACTCGTTGCAGATGAGATTGCTGTTGAGGCTGAGTTCTTCTCCTTCGGAACCAACGATTTGACTCAGATGACTTATGGACTTAGCCGTGATGATGCAGGAAGAATTCTTGAGGACTATTATCAGGCGAAGATATTCGAATCAGACCCGACCGCAAAGCTTGACCTGATCGGTGTCGGAAGATTGATGAAGATGGCTTCGGAGCTGGGCAGAAAGACAAGACCGGATCTGAAGCTGGGTATTTGCGGAGAGCATGGCGGAGATCCATCCTCTGTGGAATTCTGCCATAAGCTTGGCTTAAATTACGTTTCCTGCTCACCATTCCGTGTGCCAATCGCAAGACTTGCTGCAGCACAAGCAGTGGTTAAGAAAGAAGGAGACATGGGGCAGAAGTAAGAATAAATAGTATGGTTGAAGCATGCAGAGTCTTTAATAATGAGACTTTGCATGCCTTGTTTTCAGAACGATGCCCGGGAGATGTTATGCATATCTCTCGGGCTTTTTTACTTTGAACCGAAGTGTTATAATTAAGATGAACCAGGTTGCAGGAATGAAGCCTATTTTCTATGAATATACAATGAAAGCGAGGAATTCTCGAATGTTTAGAGAGATGCGAAGAAGTAAGCAATTATTATCAATGGAAGACACAGTGAATGTAATGAACAGATGCACAAACGGTGTCCTTGCATGCTTGGGTGATGAAGATTATCCGTACGCAGTTCCACTTAACTATGTATATTTCAACGGCAAAATCTATTTTCATTCAGCAAAAGCCGGACATAAAATTGATGCTATTATGAAAAATCCAAAGGTATCTTTTTCTGTTATAGATGAGGATACAATAGTGAGTGAAAAATATACTAGTTTTTTCCGGAGTGTTGTTGCGTTTGGTAAAGCAAGAATTGTGGAAGGTGTTGAATGGTTGGAAGCCTTTGGGGCTTTCGTTGAAAAGTATTCGGGAGATCAGCCTGAAGATGCCAAACGTAAGGAAATAGCCGGATGTACAAAAGCATTTATTATTTCAATTGACATTGAACATATAACCGGAAAGGAAGCCATTGAGTACGTCAATGCTAAAATATAATAACTATTATCCATATTTGCTTAAATGCAATACATTATTTTTGAACTGCAATGGAAGGATTTATATATCTTAGATACTTGACTATCACCCTAGGGTATACAATAAAAAGCTAAACCAGTTGTTTCCTTCTGTTGAAGAAGGATTTATATTTTATTACATTTATTTTAAACTTATTGCAGAATATAAAGATGGATAATGCAAACAATAATAGAAGTCAAGCAAAAGCGGGTAAATAAAATATAAGGTTGATGGAAGGAGAAATGAGATAATGAACAGAACGATTGGCGTAGAACAGAATCTGACGCCTGTGAAGGATTATCTGTCACAGAAGGGATTTATGGTTGAAGAGATCGATATGAATAATGAATATACGAAAAACATTGATAAATATGATTGTTTGGTCGTCACAGGTATGAATAAGGATTTCCTTGGAATTCAGGACATTGT
>JAEZLF010000250.1 GCA_023435925.1 Bacillota bacterium | reverse complement strand
CAGATAGAGCGGCTAAAAGAATTCCTGCATTGAAAATAAATATCCTGCTTTTCAAAGGGATATTATTAAATAGCGATGTAAAATATTGCATAGATATTTTCCTTTTCATCGAAATATCCCTTCATCATAGGTGATCTACCTGAAATATATAAACCCGAAATACATAAAAAAATATATAAATACATTATAATACAATTTTAGTAAAAGCAAAAGGACTCCCTTTGAAAAAGGACTCCCATACGGAGCTTGTGATACGGGACTTATTAATAATCCATTTTTCAGCCCTTTACCGCACCGATTACAACACCGCTCACGAAATACTTCTGGAGGAACGGACAAACAACCAGGATCGGGACGGAAGCAACAATGGTAACAGCGGCACGGATGGAAACGGGCGTTACCGCATCTGTTACCACCACATTACCATAAACTGCGTCTGCACTTTTATTGGTTCCTGAGCTCATAGAAGCAGAAATCATTTTCATCATTTCATACTGCAGAGTAGTTAGCTTGTCTTTACTGGAATTGTATATAAAGGTATCGAACCATGAATTCCACGCACCGACAGCACACCATAGTGCTATGGTTGCCAGAACAGGCTTGCAGACAGGTAGTATGATCTGGACAAAACATCTTAAATGTCCGGCACCGTCAATTTTCGATGCTTCCACAAGACTGCCGGGCAGTGTCTGTATATAGGCCTTAACTACTATGATATGAAAGGCGTTTATCATTCCGGGAATAATGTAAACGGCAAAGCTATTGATCATACCCAGGTTTCTGATCAGAAAGTACTGGGGAATCAAGCCGGCCGACACATACATCGTCATCAGAAAATAACGTGTTACGAATTTCCTCCAAAGGAATTCCGGACGTGACAGCACATAGGCGATCATTGCAGACGTGAAAACACCCAAAACTATGGCAAAAACAGTACGCAGCACAGAGTTCAACGACGCTGTTATCAGGAGGTCGTTATTAAATACCGTTTCATAGTTGTATAACGAAAACTGACGCGGAAAAAAAGTAATTCCACCGCGTAATGTGTCCTGCGAATTATTGAATGATACGGCAATGGTATTCCAAAAAGGATAAATCATAACTGTCATTATAATCAGCATAATGAGAGTATTCATAGTGTTAAAAATGATTGGTTCTAATTTAACTCTTTTCATTTTATGTACATTTTGAGCCATTACCTTCTCCCCCTAGAATACGCTCTCCCCATCCATTCTTTTTGAGGAATAATTCATGACAGATAGCAGTATGACGGATATGACAGATTTGAAAATACCGCTTGCTGTAGCAAGAGAATAATTACCTAACGTTATTCCGTATTTTAGTACGAAAATATCGATTGTTTCAGAAACATCCATTACAAGACCTCTGCCAAGCAAATACTGAATTTCGAAACCTGCATTCAATAACCACCCGATATTCATAATCAAAAGAACAATGATGGTAGGGCGAATTCCCGGAAGCGTAATATGCCATATTTTATGGTAACGGTTTCCGCCGTCGATTTCGCACGATTCATACAGTTCGGTATCAATTGCCGACATAGCAGCAATATAGATAGTGGTATTCCATCCCATTTCCTTCCAAACATTGGTGAAGGCAACGATCCACCAGAAATATTGCTTTTCCCCAAGCCACAGGATGGGTTTTTCAATGAGTCCCAACCACACCAGCAAATTATTCAGTGTACCATCATAGGTGGACAATATGCTGGAAACCAATGAGCAAACGATCACCCAGCTCAAAAAATGAGGCAGATAGGAAGCAGTCTGAGTAATACGCTTAAATCCTAAACTTCTTATTTCATTTAACAGCAGAGCAAAACCTATTGCAAAAATACAGCCAAAAACAAGATTCATTAATGACATTACGGTCGTATTTCTGAAATCCTGCCAAAAAATCGGATCCTTAAACAAAAAGTTGAACTGTTCAAACGCAACAAAGGTAGAATTAGAATATCCCTTGCTCGGCCTGAAGTTTTGAAATGCCATGATCCACCCTGTTAGAGGCCAATAGGAAAATATAAACGTGATGATCATGCACGGAATAATCATGAAAAAAAGTGATTTTTGAGATTTGTAACGATTCAGAAGCTTACTTCGTTCTGCCAGCTTGATAGCATTCTTTTGTAATGCCAGATCATTGACAGCCATATTTATCTCTCCAAGTCAGGTAGTATATGAACGCTTTTAATAAGGCTATAAAGAGAGAAGGCTCCTCCCTTCATAGCCTGGAACTTCAAACCTTTATTTTTCGCAGCTTCCGTCCTTTGCCTGGTCTGTTTGTTTATCTCATTAAGAAAAGCGCTTGGGTCATACTTGTTCTGGCTCTGCCATGATCATCGGCGGCATTGTTGTGATGCACTGCGTCGTATGGCAATATGTGCTTGAAGACTACTCTTTGACGCTGCCAATGTTAACCGTTACAAAATACTTTTGTAGGAAAGGATATACCACGAGGATAGGTACAGTCGCTACTATAGTCATGGCCGCACGCAATGAATTCGGAGTAACCATACTGCGTGACTGCTGCGACGCAGCCAGATAATCCGGTTGTCTGACCCCCGACTGCATGGATGAAGATAGTATCTTCATCATCTCATATTGAAGGGTACTCAATTCCTGCTTTGGCGCGAATATAAAAGAGTCAAACCATGAGTTCCACGAGCCAACAGCGACCCATAGGGCAACGGTGGCCAAAACCGGCAAGCATAACGGAAAAATAATGCTGAAATATATTTTCATTTCGGTAGCACCGTCAATTCTCGCAGATTCTACAAGAGATGCCGGTAATGAATTTATGTATGTTCTTATAACGATCACGTTGAACGCTCCCACCAGTGAAGGGAGTACATAGACCCAAAAGCTGTCGATCAGACCCAGGTTGCGGTACAGGAAATACTGCGGGATTAATCCTGCGTTTATGTACATTGTCATTACCATAAATACTGTCAGAGACTTACGGAAAACAAATTCCTTGTGGCTCAATACATATGCCAACAAACCTGAGAAAAAAACGTTTAGTGCCATTGTGATCACTGTGCGTGAGACCGACACGATAAAAGCGTTGTATACTTTTTCTGTTTTAAATACGCTTTGATAGTTAAAAAGTGTCCATTCCCTCGGCCACAGGTAGAGCGAGCCTTTTATGGAATCCCTCGCTTCGTTAAAAGATGTGATCAACGTATTCCAAAGCGGATACAACATGACAATCATGATTATACACATAACGAACACAATAACCGCATCAACAATCCTATCAACCTTTGATTTTCTCATTTATATATACCTCCAAGCTGAATAGCACAACGAAAACGTTTTACTAAACCAGTTTTTCCTCTCCTACCCAACCGGCGATTTTATTGCACAGTAATAGTATTACAGCGCTGACCACTGTTTTGAACATACCGGCTGCAGTCCCGAAGGCAAAACCGCCAGCTCTCCCAAATCCTCTTTTAAGTACAAAAATATCGATGGTTTCAGAAACATCAAGTACGAGCCCGTTTGTACCTAGAATATACTGGACTTCAAACCCCGCGTTGAGGATCCAGCCTGCGTTCAAGATAAGGAGGACGATAATGGTCGACTTGATGCCCGGTAGGGTGATATGCAGCATTCTGCCAAAACGGCCATATCCGTCAATGGCTGCAGCTTCGTACAGCGCTGGGTCGATAGAAGTAATCGCCGCTAAATAGATGATGCTGTTCCAGCCCATTGACTTCCATACATTTGTAAATCCGACAATCCACCAGAAATACTCCGGTGTCCCCATAAAATGAATTTTTTCTTTAACAATTCCTAATGTTATCAGCAGTTCATTAAGGATTCCTCCGTCCATGGCAAGGACATTGGAAACCAGACCGCAGACAATAATCCATGAGAGGAAATGGGGCATATACGATATTGTCTGCACGACCCGTTTAAACCTATAGAATCCCCCCGTAAGTTCGTTTAAGAGTAGTGCAAACGCGATGGCCATGACAAACCCCAGCACCAGGTTGATCATGCTCATCCCCAGAGTATTTCGCATTATACGGTAAAAGTCAGGGTCGGTGAATAGATTTTTAAAATGCCTAAGCCCAACCCACTCCTGCTCAAAAAAGGATCTTGCAGGTTTGTAATTCTGAAACGCCATGGTAAGACCCCACAGCGGCAAATATGAAAAAACAAGAAAGTAAACAAAAAAGGGTGCCGCAATCAAAATCAACTCCTTTTGTTTACGAGCTTGAATATAAAATTCACTTTTTGGACTTAACTTTTTGGTTATCATATCGCTATCCCCCTAGCTCTGATTTCAACTGGTTATGATATCATGTAGAAGAGGCGGCCAGCTATGCGGTCGCCTCTTCTTTATCGCATCGCTTTGAAAACGAGCAGGCTATTTATTTAGTCTTACGCGCTTGTATTTGTTTTTCTATTTCTGCCTCCAGCGCCGGATAGTCGACACTCTCGTATCTAGCTGCGTATTCTTTCCAAGCAGCATCAAAATCTTTCGCCATGATGACGTTAGGCAGGTAACGGTTTTGAAGATCCGTTATTTGGTCAAATATCGGCTTGGCGATATTGTCCTCTTCCATAGTGGAGAAAATCGACCATACTTCAGGATAGCCCGGATGATCCATTAGAGGAAGGAAATCGGACTTGGAGTAGTAACCGTATTTCCCGTAGAATTCCTTGTCGTAAGGGAATTGGTTTTCCAGCCTTTCCTCCGGCTGCGTTGCTGCACCGGTGGAGTTACCATTCGAATAACGGCCTTCCAGCTTCGGGAATTGGTCGCCGATGACGAGTCCGGCGTTAGCAAGACGCCAGTCAGGGTTGTCAAAATTGGCTTTCTGCTCAGGAGTGCGTCTGTAACGGCCGTTAGCGTCGACATAGTAGTCTTCGCCTTCGATACCCCAATACATCAATCTGTGTACATCCTCTTCCAGCAGTTTATCCATAAACTGCAAAGCACGTTCAACATCTTTGCACTTTGTGCTGATACCCATACCGTTACCGCCTATAATCCCTTCGTTCCTTACCCTGTTGTACGGAACGGCCTCACCGCTATAACTGATTCCGAGGGGGACATAGGTTCTATTTATTTTACCTTCGTTAATCAATACAAACTCACCGTCCTGGAAGTTCCATTGCTGGTCGAACATTGCAAGTACACGGCCGGTGGAAATAACAGACAGGTAGTCGTCATAGTTTCTGGTAAACGTCTCAGGGTTGATCAAACCTTTCTTGAATTCCTCGTTGAGTTTCTTGTAATAGTCTCTGGCGTAATCTTTGTTCTGGTATATTTCGACTTCAAGGGTATCGGGTTTAACGACTACATCGCCTTCATTACGTCCGCCAATTAAATGCTGTGGCGCGTTTTTCAGACAGAAAGAGCGCCAGTCTTGTGAATGTATCTCAAACGGCAGGACGGGCTGGCCGTCAATGGTGGGATTTGCTTTGGCATAACGCTCCAATAGGTCAAAGAATGCATCTGGTGTCTTGGGATATGTATATCCGTCCCAGGCAAGTACATCTTTCTGAATCCAGAAAGCTGGGCCGTTATAATCTGCCTGGTAATAATCGTCCTGTCCATCGTTAAGCCAATACTGACGGCTCCAAATGTCCAGAATGTATGTTTTATTATCTGGTGATACGCTGCGAAGCCTATCCATAAAAGGCTCATAATGCTTCCATAGATTGGGGTAATTGGGAAGAGAATCGTCAAGTGCCACAAAGGAACCTGCATTCAAAAACCTTCCGCGCGCTTGTCCTGCGCCAATCAAATCGGGATAATCGCCGCTGGCGATCATGATTCCGACTTTTTGCTCCATGTCACCTACAAGGAATTCAAAATCAATAGTAACACCCGTGAGCTCCTGAATCTTTTTAACAACTTTATTGTCTTTCGGAGGAGCCTCTCCAGGACCAGCAACAAACATGGTAAACGTTATCGGTTCAAGCTCCTTTTCACTCGGTGTACTAGCAGGTTGTGAAGTTTCCTCTGGAGTAGTGGCCGTAGTGCTTGATTGATCATTGTTTACTGGTTTTTCGCTTCCGGAAGTGCCACATGCTGAAAAACCAGAAACCAGCATAACAACAGCCAGCAGCAGTACAAGAATTTTCTTGGTTTTCATTTTTTGTTCCCCTTTCATTAAATATATATTTTTACATATTAACCCCTGAAAAGCAGGGCTATGCCTTGAAAAATCATTTTGCATACCCCACTCTTCTTTTTAAGCTTAACACATGGAATAAACTGAATCATTTAAAAAATCATACCTGTTATTTAAATTTTTATACAGGTTGATAGTAATTTTGTAGAATAATAGATAGACAAATCATTCCATTTGCATTGCTTTTGCTATTTGTTTATTCACCTCATCAAGATAAGGTTGAGGATCGTTGTTCCATATTTCCGATACGAAGCTATCCCATAATGCATCATAATTGCTGGGATTTGTTAAAATCAGGCGTGGATAGTATTTACGGCAGGTGTTAACCATCTTGGTATTTGCCAGTGCAGCTGCGCTCCCATCTATAATAGGCATTGACCAAACCGGATAGTATGCAGGCCGCTGGACAGGTTCAGATAATAGCTGTGCAGGATACTTGATGCCATAGCTCTCCAGAAACTTTCTGTCATAATCCGACAATGATGCTATATACTCATCTTCTGAATCACTAGGGCCACAAGGCATTCCGTCTTCATACAGGCCTTGTAACTTGGGCGAATAGTTCCACAGAGTAATTCCGGTCAGATCCCGCTTTTTACCATCATCATTATGTAATTCACGGCGAGTGTCCGTTAAGACTCGTCCGGTTTTACCAACTCTGTACCAATCCTTCCCCTCCTCACCCCATTGAAGATAATCCTGTACCTCCCTCTGGAGCAGCCAGTCATAAAAGGCCAATAACCGGTCTGGATCCTTGCATTTTTTTGTGATGCCTATTCCATTATTTCCTGTTATCGTCCCATCACGAACATCGAGATAGCTATCCTTAACCCCAGGATTCGAAATAGGAACCGTAACATACATCCTGTCAAATTTTCCTTCCGATTTCAAGATATTCTCTGCCTGTATAATATTCCATCCCTGATCAAAGAAGCCAAGAACCGCTCCCGATGCGAGTCTTGAAATATACTGGTCATAGCTTTGCGTAAATGTCTCTCCTTCAATGATACCTTTATTGTATTCCTCATTCAGCTTTCTGTAATAGTTTTTTGCCGTTTCTGAAACCTGGTACAGCGATGCAGTATAAGTTTTAAGATCAACAAATACATCCCCGTCGTTGCCTGCACCCATCAGGTGCTGAGCCGGGTTACGCAAACAAAAATCCCTCCAGCCATCACAAAGTATTTCAAATCCGATTGTTTTGACTCCATCAATCGACGGATATTTCGCTTTGTATTGTTCAATCAGATTAAAGTATTCATCCAGAGTTCTGGGCACAGTAAACCCCGTTTCTTCCAGAACCGCCTTCTGGATATAAAATCCCGGGCCGTCGTTTATCAGTATCGGAGAAGGATTGTTGGACAAGTATAGTTCCAATATATACTGATGACCATCTTCTGTTGTCATTTTTTTATAATGAGGAGAATAAAGAGCATGCAGGTTTTTATATTGCGGTAATTTTTCCTCCAGCGGTATTAAAGCACCGGCGTCAATAAACTTCTGAGCACTTGCAAAAATAGCATCCGGATAATCTTCACCTGCTATCATTACTCCCACCTTTTGGTCCAGATCACCCACCAGAAATTCATACTCGATTGTCACTCCTGTTAATTCGGCAATTCTGGCGAGTACCGGATTGTCCTTTGAAGGTATCGCACCTGGATCTCGGATAAAAACATGAAATGTCATCGGTTCACTGGCATCCGGTAACGGATCCCATCCCTCAAGAGATTTTCCATCCGAGTTGTTTTCTGTTTTAGAAGTCAAATCTCCTGGAGTCGGTTCTACCACTGAATCCGGCCATTTCCGTACCCCACATGCTGTCGTCGAGAGAACCAATAAAGACAGTAACAAAATCCATGTAATGATCTTACGGAGGAATTTCATCTGCATCTACCTCCCCAAATATTAGAATAATGATTTAGACCAATTTTTCGTTTCTGTATTCAGTCGGGCTTTTCCCAACCTCCTGTGTGAATTTCACTACAAAATAACTGCTTTCAGTAAAGCCTACCTGATTTGCTATCTCATAGATCAGCTTATCCGTTTGGATCAAAAGCTTTTTTGCTTCAGTAATACGCAGTTGGTTGACATATTCATTAAAAGAAACCCCTACTGCCTTCTGAAAAGCTCTGCCAAGATAGGATGCATTCATGAAGAATTTCTCGGCTACCTTTTTCAAATTGATCTGCTCCGTATAATGCGAACGGACATAATCAATAACCTCTGTATATACACCGGAGGCCACAGTTCTGCGTGTACGCTCAAGCAGCTCAAATCTTTCCATGATCATGGAGCACAGCAGTGTTCTCCACTCGGAGAAGGTAACAAAGCAGAGACTTTCCATCCAGTCGGGACGGGAGAGGGAGGTATCTATCGGCTCATTATCTCCAATTTTAGATATTTCGTCAGTAATTAAATAGTATATTCTATAGTTAATTTCCTGTATATACTGTATCCCAATACGTTCTTTGTAAATTTTGTATGAGAGGTTTTCAATGACCTGGAGCGCTTTCTTCTTATCCAGAGTCTCAATACACTGCTTTAGCTCATCCAGATGTTTTGATTCCAGAAACCTTTCCCCTCCGGCTTTGTATCGCTCGGGATGATAGTCCATATATCTTCCTCCGGAGAAAAACAGCTCTGTCAGCATTTCATAATTATGGTTTAATACGTCTTCCCGGAAGCTATCATTACTATTCGTAAACACGTATGAATCAAAAAGAATGGCACAATCCAGATGAGACTTTCTTAAATCATCTGTCAATTTTCTCGCAAGATTCATCCTATTGTGCTCATATAGCTCAAGAATCTTAGGAGGTAGTAAAAAGAAGTATTGGCTGCCTTTTACGCGAAACGGCAGATTACCTGCCTCCCGCAGCAGCTTTGCAAGGCATTCTTGAACAACAGATTGAACATTGCGTAATTCAGCACCGCCCGTATACTTCAAAAGAACACAGGTCATGATGGAATATCCCTCAAACGCATTTCTGCAAATCAAAGCACCGTTATACAGCTTGTGAAATAAATTCATACATTCACGAAAATCGTTTCTGTCTTTTTCAAACCTATAATTGTCCAATTCCCCGCGCAATGTATTCAGCAGAGGTATTAATTCCTCTTCATCCACCGGTTTGTTTAAATAGGCTCTAACACCATACTTCATTGCTTCTTTCGCGTACTCGAATTCATTATACCCCGAAAGCATTACAACCTGCGTATTTGAATACTCACTGCGCCTCAGCATCTTCAGAAACTCCAGTCCATCCATAACAGGCATGCGTACATCGAGCAGAATCAGATCAGGGCACGTGTCCGGAAGCTTTTCCATGGCTTCCTTTCCATTGAGTGCAGTGCTTTTTACAGTAAAACCATGTTCTTCAAATGGTATCGCCTTTGTTAAATGCTCTCTGATACTTTTCTCATCATCAACTAACAGAATTGAGTACATAAAACTCCTCCCTGGAATGACGCACAGGAATTATTATACCAAATTCGGTTCCCTGTCCCGGTACACTTCTTACATCAAAAGTAAACTCTTTTCCGTAGTATAAAACAAGCCGCTGATATACGTTATACAATCCGACACTGTCAATTGGCTTTTTTCCGTTAATTAATATCTCTTTCAGATTATTCAGCATCTCATCGCTCATTCCGGATCCGTTATCGCGAACACTGATTGCAAGCCTGTCGTCCTGCATTATTACAAGAATCTCGACCAGCCTGCTTCCGGATATGGATTCAACACCATGAACACAGGCATTTTCCACCAGAGGCTGGATAGCGAATTTGGGCAGCATACAATCGAGGGCTCCCTCGTCAACCTTAACAATATACTCAAATTCATCATCAAATCTGTATTTCTGGATCGTTAAATATTCCTCTAAGAATTTTATTTCCATGTTTAATTGTATGAT
>JAEZLF010000228.1 GCA_023435925.1 Bacillota bacterium | reverse complement strand
ACTGCATAGCGAGCGTCCTTGAGGCTGCCGGCTACGATGTGACCAGAGAATTCTATGTCAATGATGCAGGAAATCAGATTGAGAAATTCGGTATTTCACTTGAGGCAAGATATCTGCAGCTTTTGAAGGGTATGGATGCGGTGGAGTTCCCGGAGGACGGTTATCAGGGCGAGGATATTATCGACCACATGAAGGCCTATATTGAACAATACGGCGACAGCCTTCTCGATACCGAGTCTGCCGAAAGGCGTAAAAAGCTGGTGGAATATGCATTACCCAAGAATCTGGAGAGAATCCGAAGCGGGTTGGAGGCCTATGGAATCCAGTACGATGTTTGGTTCTCCGAGAAGTCACTTTATGACAGCGGCGAACTGGAGGAGACACTGAAATATCTGAGAGAGAAGAAGCTGACGGTTGAGAACGAGGGTGCAGAGTGGTTTAAGGGAACGGCATTCGGCCTCGAAAAGGATGAGGTCATTGTCAGAAACAATGGTCTTGCCACATACTTTGCATCGGATATTGCCTATCATAGAAACAAGTTTTACAAGAGGGGCTTTGACCGTGTGATTAATCTGCTGGGTGCGGACCATCATGGTCATGTTGCCAGAATGAAGGCTGCGGTTGAAGCGTTGGGAATCGATCCTTCAAAGCTGGACATTGTGCTATTTCAGCTGGTCCGTTTGTTCAAAGACGGTGAAGTGGCCAGAATGTCCAAGAGGACAGGCAGGGCTATTTCACTCAATGATCTCCTTGAGGATGTAGGAAGGGATGCTGCCAGATTTATATTTAACACTAAGGCTTCGGGCAGCCACTTGGATTTTGACCTGGATCTCGCTGTTAAGCAATCCAACGAAAATCCGGTTTATTATGTACAGTATGCCCATGCAAGGATATGCAGCATGATCAGGCTTCTGGAAAGTGAAGGGATAACAGTGCCCGGCGCGGATGAAGCCGATTTGACAAGGCTTGTGGCTCAGGAGGAGCTGGAGCTGATGAGAAAGCTGGCGGAATTCCCGGATGAAATTAGAATATCTGCTCAGACCCTTGAACCCAGCAGGCTCACAAGATATGTAACCGATGTTGCCTCCCTTTTCCATAGCTTTTACAATGCATGCAGGGTAAAAGGTGAGGAAGAAGGCCTGATGAAGGCTAGACTTTTCCTTGTGGCTGCGACGCGGATTGTTATAAAAAATGTACTGGACATTATCAGCATCGGTGCACCGGAGAGAATGTAGGTTACGGTTTGGACATAAGAATACCTATGAAAGACGAATAAAGAAAGAGGACGTGATTCAAACAAAAGTTTGGTTACGTCTTTTTTGCTCTAGCGGACGGACATTTGGATGAATATGCAAACGAAAAAAGCATCATGTAGCATTTTTCCATTATAGAGGTGTGAAATTTGCCGCATAAAGTCATCAAAGCGGTTCAATGTTTTTATTAAGTGTCAGGCTTTGTTTATACTCATGGGGTGTAATGCCGTAGGCTTTTTTAAACAGCTTATAAAAATAGTTGCTGTAATTCAGGCCGATCTTCTCGGAAATGATATTCATGGAATAATCCGTGGTTGATAAAAGGTTTCTGGCCGCTTCAAGACGGGTCTGTGTAATACATTCGATGATGGTTTTTGTGGTGAACTGCTTAAATATTTTGCTGATGTAGGAAGGGGACAATCCAACCATTTCGGCAATGGAATCCAGTGAGAGGGAAGGTTCTTGATAATGTTTGTTGATGATACCAGTAATCCTTGCGATAAGTTCATCATACTTGATAGTCTTTCTTTCAGACAGTTTGGTGGATATATACTCGAATATACTGAAGAAATGTGTCCGGATATCACCGAAAAATTCTAGTTCCTCAAGCTTCTGGTGAAATAATGAAAGGTCGAAATCCATTTTGATAGCATTGTTCTTTTCCAGATTGTGAATGGCAATATTTATTGCAGTGGACAATCCCGTAATGGTCATTCTAAAGGATACATAGGAGTAATCTTTTGCAAAATCCATGATTTCATCGAAAGTATTCTTTACACTACTGATATTGCCTACCATCAAGGAGTCAATTAACTGGGCTTCTTTTTGAATGGGGTAAATGAAGGATTTCTCTTTCCTGCCGGAGATATCAGTGTATAGTACCAAGGAACCTTTGCTGCCGAATAATTTATAATGGGAAGCTTCAATCGCTTCCTGGTATTGTTTATTCAATGCCATGATGTCATTGCAACAGGAGCTTATTGAGACGGAAACGGAAATTTGGAGATATTGCAGGGCAGCTTGAATAATGGACAGGGACGTTTTTTTTATGGGATCCGCCCGTTCATCTAAATATGGATTGTTGATCATCAGGACAACATGGTCCCGCCCTATATCAACGGATTCATTTTTGATATTGTGCTCCTCTAAAAGCTCGGATGCGATATTCATGATGGCGAATTTATAGAGATCTCGGTCATTTGAACTGAACTTGCTGCAGAAATCCGCAAAGTGGTCGATTTGAATCAGAATAACGGCATATCTGCCAGCCAGACCGATTTTTACTTCATAGGCGCCGAAGTCTTTTTTTATAGCTTCAAAGTCACCTGAAAGGCCTATTGTCATTGCCTTCTTAAGATAGATCTGCTTCTGGAGCAGAAGTCCCTTTTTATTTTCAGACTGCAGTGTTTTGAAGTTGGACAAAATATTGTCAATAGGTGAATATACCTTTCTTGCAAGCAGCCATGCCAGGATCAGACCGGATACCAATAACAGTAAGCATATCAGGAGGGTATTTTTTCGCATGTCATTTACTTTTCCTATGATTGTCTTATAGGGTGTGATGCAAACGAACTTCCAGTCCATAGTTTTAAGGGATACGTATGTTACGAGTGATTTGGTATGATTGACATCATGGATGAAGTATCCTGAAGTATCGTCTTCTTTTAGGATATTCTTTAGATAGCCTGATTTATCAAGTTTTGTGAGCATGGGAATGGATGAATCTCCCATGACAACCGTACCATTTTTGTCTATAATATAGATGGCATTCTCCTGACCTTCATCCAGAGAATGTATGATGTCCTTTATCCAGACTTCATTTATATTGAAAATGATGGCTTTGTCCAACCGGTTGATGTCCTTGTTGAATTGCGGGTCGTAATATACATATGTGTATACGTTTGCTTTTGTATCCTTGCTGCCACTAGTCAAATGGTTGTTTATTATTCTTGCTATAGGGGATAGGGATTGATATTTATTGAAATTGTCAAGAATAAAAACTGCTTCCTTGTCAAAGAAATCATTCCTTCCGTATGTGATATTTCCCGGGATAAAAAAGCAGTCCAGAAATCGGTTATAAACATATATCGAATGTATAAAGGGAATGGCGTTTACATATGTATTCAACCTTCTCGTCATCAGGATCAGATCTTCTGCTTCAGGAGGATAATCCATGAACATATTACTCAGACTGTCATCATTGCTCAACTGCAGCAGGAGGTTGTTAACTGTAGAATCCATGAAAGATGCGCTATAGCTGATTTGAGATAGATTGCCTTTTATATAGGAATAATCCTTTTGTACTGTGATGCTTTCAAAATTCAAGTATAACAGCATTGAAACGGTGAAGATTGCTGCTGAAAGGGATAAAGTGAAAGTTAGGAAGATTTTCATATAAATTTTTGAGGATTGCCTATCCATTGGCTTTTTCATTCCAATAAGCTCCTTCTTGTGTAAGGGTATTCATATGTAATGAAACACACCCATATTAAAGATAAATCAACCTGTATTTTTAATTATAATAGCGGAGACGTTTTAGTCAATAAACAAAATGGCTATATTTGATGGACTTTTGAAATTTATATAAATCATCGGATTGAATACAGTCAAAAACGTATTATTTTTACTTTTCATAAGAAAGTATAGTATACATTTCAGGCTTCTTCAAGCTATCATTGAATCAACGAACCATCCAATCAAAAATGCATTAATTTCAATACGAAATCAAATCAAAATTAAAATAACTCGTTTGGGAGTGTTGGAATTTATTATGAGACAAAACATTATTCTACAGAAAAGAAATAGTCAAATGCTTAATGCATTTGTCGGAATTCGAAAAAGCATCGGCAAGAACTTTGTATTCTGCTTAATGGTGTTGCCTATGTTTAGTTTCATTGTCGTCTTTAACTATATACCTATGTATGGTATTCAGCTTGCATTTAAAAACTATGTCTATGATCTGGGTATCACTAAAAGCCCATGGATCGGCTTTGAGAATTTCAGGTTCCTGTTGACCTCCGCTGACCTAATGGAAATTCTTAGAAATACGGTTTTATACAATCTGGTATTCATGTTTTTGGGTACATTTATTTGTATTTGTGTCGCCCTCCTGCTTTTCGAAATCACCAACAAGCTTGTGGTAAAAACGTATCAAACAGTCATGTTTTTCCCCTACTTTTTATCGTGGGTTGTTGTAAGCCTGGTTGTATATGCTTTGCTGGATCCGCAATTCGGCTTGCTTAACAGGATTCTCGCAATGGTTGGTGTGCCCGCTGTAGATTGGTATACAAGGCCGGAGCTTTGGCCATTTATTATTGTACTTGCAGTTATTTGGAAAGGGACAGGATATGGCAGCATTTTATATTATGCTACATTGATTGGTATTGACAAGGAATACTTTGATTCAGCACAAATAGATGGCGCAAACAAGTTTCAGATAGCAGTGAAAATTTCGCTGCCCTTTCTAAAACAGGTAATCATAATCATGATGCTCCTTTCGCTGGGAGGGCTTGTCAGATCCGATTTTGGCTTGTTCTTCTTCCTGCCAAGAGATATTCCGATGTTATACCCGACTACCCGTACTATCGATACTTATGTGTTTTCAGCCTTGAAAAAATCCAGTGATTATGGAATTCCAACAGCCATTGGTTTACTTCAATCAGTAATAGGCTTTATTTTGATTGTAGTATCCAATGCAGTGATCAGAAAGGTTGACAATGAGAGTTCGTTATTCTAAGCAATGATTGAAAAGAGGTTGATCTGCAATGAATATGAAGAAAACCAGTAACATAAGCAAAACATTGATACATATCATCATGACGTTGTTTTCACTTGCTTGTCTGATTCCATTATTGACAGTCATTTCTGTATCGCTGTCCAATGAGAGTGATATCACGACATTTGGCTACAGCTTGATTCCCAAACATTTGGATAGTCTTGCTTACCAATATATTTTTGCATCACCATCCCTTATTTTGAATGCATATGCTGTTACAATTTTTGTAACTGTTGTGGGGACAATAATGGCGCTTCTCGTAAACTCATTGGCGGCATATGCATTGTCACGAAGGCAGTTTGAATATAGATCCCCTATCGCGCTAATCATTTTTTTTACAACAATGTTCAGCGGCGGCGTTATTCCGACCTATATACTGGTCACTCGCACATTGAATTTGCAGGATAGAATCTGGGCCATGATTTTACCGGCTGTTGCGGCTCCATGGTACATGTTCATTCTGCGTACAAATTTCAAGACAATCCCGGAATCCATCATCGAATCCGTAAAACTGGATGGTATGGGCGAATTTTCTATCTATAGCAGAATGATTCTTCCGCTTTCCAAGCCAGCGCTGGCAACCATAGGCTTGTTTATCACACTTGGATACTGGAATGATTGGTGGCTTTGCCTGCTCTATATTGATAAGAATTCCTTAAATAATCTGCAATATATGCTGTATCGATTGATGCAGAACATCTCGTTCATTAATTCTGTAAACAAAATGACTATTGGTTTGAACCTCGACACGACGAAATTACCAAATGAATCTGCGAGGATGGCAATGGTTGTATTGGCCGCAGGCCCCATGCTGTTTGGCTTCTCGTTCTTTCAGAAGTATTTTGTACAGGGCTTGACGGTAGGCTCCATCAAAGGGTGAAAAATTGTTTGATCCCGGATTGAAAAATCAGGTAATCATAAATAAAATATCAAGGGGAGGGAAATTTATGTTTAGAACAAAAACAAACAAAAGGAAAAAGGCGACGATCTGTATTCTGGCGCTGGTGCTTGTATTGGCAATGACAGCTTGTGGTTCAGGAAATACGGCAACACAAACGACTGGAGATGCCCAGACTACGACAGGCGATTCCCAGAACGAACAGACAACAGTTAACGAAGTAACAGAGCAGCAATTGCCTGAAGTGGAATTGAAATGGTATCTGCTTTCCAACTCACAGCCTGACGATGCATTGGTCTATGGTGAAGCAAACAAGTATATAAAGGAAAAAATCAATGCAACGGTTGATTTCATTCCGCTGAACATGGGCGAATATGAGGATAAAATCACGGTCAAGATGCAGAGTGGCGAAAAAATGGATCTCGTATACACCTGCAGTTGGTTGAACATCTATAACGACAATGTGGCCAAAGGCGCCTTGCTGCCGATTGATGACCTGCTGGCTCAATATGCCCCAAATTTAAAAGCCTCCATTCCTCAGAAATTCTGGGAGCTCTGCAAGGTTAAAAGAGTCGGGGATGATACTGCAAAGCTTTATGCCGTTCCTAATTATCAAATCGAGGTTACGCTGAACGGACTGGAATTCAATAAGAAATATGTAGACAAATACAACCTGACAGATGCCATCAACAACATCAAAACGTTGGATGACCTGACGCCAATTTTCAAGATGGTGCATGATAATGAAAAGGACGTCATCTGCGTGCTTAATAGCAGTTTTGGCTGGTATGACCTGTCCGGTGAAAAAGTTCTTGACAGTCAGTGGATATGCGGTCCACTTTCAGTCGATATCAGGACTTTCAAAGTCATAGATAAATACGAAGATCCAGAATTTTTAAAGACATACGCGATTGCCAGGGATTGGTATCTAAAAGGCTATATCCATAAGGATGCCATGATTCTGAAAGATACCGATGCCATAAAAAAGCAGGGCAAGGTGTTCTGTGATTTGATTGGTTCTGCCAAACCGGGTGTAGAGATTGAAGAAAAGACCAAATACGGTTATGATGTCATTGTTAAGCCGGCTCTCTACCCTACGACTTCGGCAGGCCAGGTGACTGCAACAATGAATGGGATTTCCAAATCATCGGAAAACCCGGAACGGACGATGATGCTGTTGGAGCTTGTTAACACCGATAAGTACCTATATAATCTCCTGAATTTCGGTATTGAAAATACGCATTATACTAAAGTTGACGATAATACCATTGAAGTCAAGGCAGATTCAAAATTCAATCCTGGTATGGCATGGGCTCTTGGGAACCAATTCAATGCCTATGTCATGAAAGGCCAGCCGGCAGATGTCTGGGAACAGACAATGGCTTTGAATGAAAAAGCAGAGATTAATCCTCTTGGCGGTTTTTCCTTCAACATTGAACCGGTGAAAACTGAATATGCCCAAATTGAAGCAGTTGAACAAACTTATGAGCAGGCTCTTTGGACCGGCGCAATGGATCCGGAAAAAACAGTGCCGATCATTGTAGAAAAGATCAAGAAGAACGACAACCTGAAAAAGGTTATGGATGAATGCCAGAAGCAATTGGATGACTGGAGGGCGCAGAATGCCGAATGACAGTGAAAATGCCATCTTGGATGGATAGTTGGTGCGTGTAATAAGAAAGTTGACCGCCGATAAATATTCCTGGTTCTGGGGGACAAAAGAATTATTGGTATACCACTAGAAATCTTCAGGTGTGCTGCATAGACTATTATTTCCTGACAATGACCGCAAAGCTTCTTAGGCACGATTGTTTTAGAAGCTTTGCGGTTATTCATAAGAACGGAGTATTATGATGTTTAAAAATATTAGAGCAAAGACTATTTACAAATTCTACGACGGCAGGGATGATTCAAAATGTTTTGAGACAAGCCAGATAGGGCAGAGAAAATTTTGCGGTTGTTTGTGCGAGCTTCTGAATTACTTTACGATAAAGAGTGACGGCGGTTTCTTTTCCAAGGCTACGCTCGATATATGCACAAAAGAATTTGACAGTTTGGGCTTGGGCGCCTGTCTTGAGTTTTACGATTGGGATGAAGAAAATACGGTGATATTCTCTGATTATTCAAAAATAAGCGTGCCTGTGTCCTTCAAGGCCGAAAATTATCAATACCCTGCCGCACTTATTTTTTTCCCGAAGTTTGAAAAAGGCTGTGTTCTGTTCATGGAGGACAAAAGCGGAGGTTTCGATGTCAGCTTTGATTATTTTATCAAGGACGGCAAGGCAAGAGTTGGATCTCATGTAATTCACAAGGGAAGAATTCTGCACCCTGCAGACAGGGTTGAAATAAACCAATGCATCTATACCTTGGACGCATACTGTCTGGAGGATGTAAAGACCTTCTACAAAGCCAGGACTAAGTCTGTGGTAAACGTAAACCCGGCATATATAGATCAAAAAATATGGGCATCCGATTCAAGGATTATCATGGGGGATTTGAATTGATATGAAAGAGATTTTTATAGCGCTAAACGGTTCGGATAATGGAAATGGTACAAAGGAACACCCTTTCAGGACACCGGAAAAAGCAAGGGATACAGCCATAGGGTTTGTGGAAAGCGAAAATGGGATTACGGTTTATTTCAGGGAAGGGATATATGAAATTAAAAACACCTTCGAAATCTTAAAGGAGCATGGCGGGAGTGAAAAATGCCCTATTCTGTATTGTCCATATATGAATGAGAAGGTTGTGATTTCGGGGGGGGAAACGCTGGATGCCGGAAAATTCACAAAAGTGATTGATTTGGAGGTCCTTGAAAGATTGCCTGAGGAAGCAAGACCTTTCGTCCTTTGCTATGATTTGAAGAAGGATGGGATTTTTGACTATGGACTCAAGCGTAATTCAGGCTTTGGAGTAGATATTGCCCCTTCTGCAATGGAATTGTTCATTGACCATCAAGCCATGGAGCTTGCGGGCTGGCCGAACCATGGCAAAAGAATCAAAGTAGGAGATGTTGTCTCCAGCGGGAAGATAGGTGAGACTGACCTGGGAATGGGCCTGCTCGATGTCGTGAATCCGGGATGCTACAGGAAGCCGGAGCTGTCGGATTACGAAGGCGGAGCTATAAAATATGACTATGAGAGGGCGGAACGTTGGGGAAAGGCAACGGATGCATTTGCATTCGGGTATTTTGGCTGGGGCTTTGCCGACAACAATTTTCCGATTGAAGCAATTGATACGGAAAACAAAATTATCAGGTTCAAGGAACCCAACTTGACTGGAATAAAAAATGATGCCTATTTTCATACCTACCGTGTTTATAATCTTTTAGAAGAGATTGACGTCCCCGGGGAGTATTATATCGACAAGGAAGCCGGCATGCTTTATTTTTACCCTCCTGCAAGCTTTTCAGAGAGCTCGGCGGTCCATGTTTCCATGATGGAAGAGCCCTTGTTTGCCATGGAGGAAACCAGACATGTACGTATACAGGGACTGATATTTGAAAATTCCAGGGGCACGGCGATCTTTTCTCAAGGGTGCGAAAGTACTGCCATATCCGGTTGTACATTCAGAAATTTGGGAATGGTGGCTGTATCCTTCGGCATCGGTTTTGAGTATACGCCGAGAATTGTACATAGTGCTCAACTGGTTCCGGCTAAAAGAAAAATTGGCGGTATAAAGGCACATATGTGGGATAATCCTTACTATAACCGTCAGGGCGGATATAATAACATAATAAAAGGATGCAGGATTTTCAACACGGGCTGCGGAGGCATCATATTGGATGGCGGTGACAGATACCATCTGATTCCGGGTAATAACAAGGTGGTGGATTGTGATATTCATGATTTCAACAGGATTGACCATACGTACCGTCCGGGAGTAAAAATTCATGGAATGGCAAATTCGGTTTCCTTCTGCAAAATATACAACTGTCCACAACAGGCTATCGAATTCCAGGGTAATGATCATGTTATAGAGTATAACGAAATTTTCAACGCCTGTACCGACAGCTATGATAATGGAGCCATATACAGCGGTTCCGCACACTTTTCCAGAAATTCGGCCGGATGCGTAGTAAGATATAACTACTTCCACCACAATGGATCCAATCAGCATTTCCTTTTCGGAAAAATCCGTTCGGAGACTTATGACCTTTACCTGGATGGACAGCCGTCTACCCTTGTCTTTGGGAATGTGTTCGCAAACAGCAATACAATGGAGGGAACGTTTTTTAACAGGGACAGTCATTATGATATAGCCCGGAACAATATTTATATCAATGTAAGTGCCTTTTTTCACCATACCATGTATGATGCTGATTTCTCATATAATCCTTTTGAACCCTACGATGAAGAAACTGCGAAAAAATGGGATGAAAGATATCCGGCACTGAAGACTTTTATGAAAGCCAGGGAAATACCTCTGGCAGCAAATGAAATTGTGAATAACGTTCATGTGGGAGCCGGACATTTTCTGAGGGGAGCCGAGACGGTATATATATTTGAAAATAACATACATTTTGATGATGACCCGGGATTTGAAGATGTGCAGAATGGTAATTTCGTATTAAAGCCTGACAGTATATTGTACAGCAAAATACCGGAGTTCAGGAGAATACCGTTTGAGCATATTGCAAACTACAGCAAATACAAGGAGGATAACAAATATGGGGGTGGTTTTTTATAAAAACAAGAAGAGCGATGCTGGTGAGGGCAGGAAAATTCGAGTTGTGGGAGGCGGATATCACACCAAAACCGGATGAGGTACTGGTCAAGGTCGCCGTATGCGGGCTTTGCAATTGGGAACTCAATCATTGGAAGGGTATTCTGGGTGAGTGTCCTCAACCGCTTGGGCATGAATGGAGCGGTACAATTGTTGAACTTGGAAAGGATGTTACGGATTTCAAAATTGGTGATAACGTCACAGGGCTTGCCGATTCCCTAACCGGTTTTTCGGACTATATCGTGTCAAGAAGCAATCGCTGCTTCAAGCTGTCACCGGATAAAAAGGTAGAGCATGCATTGGGAGAACCATTGAAATGCATACTTACTGTGCTAAGGGCGACTGCACCAGAGGCCGGTGAGGCAGGGGTCATCATGGGGTGCGGGGCTATGGGGCTTTGGTGTATCCAGGGGCTTGCCGGTAATCTGCTTTCTTCGTTGATTGCAATTGATGTGGATGACAGGAAATTGGAGCTGGCAAGGAGTTTTGGGGCGACCCATACCATCAATCCCAAAAAAGAAAATGTGAAAGCCCTTATTGATCAGTTCACAGGCGGCAGTATGGCGGATTTTGTCATTGAGGGGACAGGAATTCCAGCCTTGTTGAATGAGTCCGTACGTTATTTGAAGTCTTCGGGGAGAGGAAGATTGTTGGCCATGAGCTCGCATGAAGCCATCTGTGAGGAGTTTGACTTCCGTGAAGCAATCAGCAGGTCAATCGAGATACGGTTCCCGCATCCAGGCTATTCATACAATCAGATTGAAGACTTGAGAAGGGCAGTCTTGCATATTAACAGAGGTGTTTTTAAGATGGATCAGATCATCACCCACCAATTTCCTTTGGCCAATATCCAGGAAGCATTTGAAACATTTGAGAAAAAACCTGACGGATATATTAAAGGAGTAGTCATACCATAACTTGAGGAGGGAAGTACAATGATAAGAGTTGGAATCATAGGCTGCGGCTCTATTACAAAATTCAGACATGCACCGGAGTATAAGGCAAATCCGGATTGTGAATTGGTAGCTTTTTTTGATACCAGAATTGAAAGAGCGGAAGAGATGGTGGAGAAATTTGGCGGAAAAGCCTATCAAACTGTCCATGAATTGCTGGAGGATAAAAATATTGATGCGGTCAGCGTATGTACTGCCAATAGTTCTCATGCGGCAATTACCGTTACAGCATTGAAGAATGGAAAACATGTACTTTGTGAAAAGCCTATGGCAACAACGGTCGATGAGTGCCTGCAGATGATTGATGCTACAAAAGCTTCAGGAAAAACTCTTATGATAGGCCATAGTCAAAGGTTCATGCCGGCGCATCTCAAGGTGAAGCAAATCTTGAAAAGCGGCAGCGTAGGAAGGATTTTGAGCTTCAGGACCACATGGGGGCATGGGGGGCCGGAGGTGTGGAGCGCAGACAAGGGGAAAAATACATGGTTCTTCAAGAAGAGTGATTCTGTAATGG
>JAEZLF010000145.1 GCA_023435925.1 Bacillota bacterium | reverse complement strand
CCACTGGGCCATCCGGATCTCCGGGAACAAAAGCTTGAAAGTCATTCCCGTCAAATGAACCAACCCCTCTGGCCGTGCAATTCATTTCCGCCTTAGCCTTCCATATAATTGCAAGATCATCCTGTATCCCGAACATTTTCTTTCGTTTGTTAGCTGCTTTTTGAGACACTGGTGTCTTGCCCTTAGCTTCAATCTGTTTTCTCTGTCTTTCCTTTTCCTCTTTCGCATAGGGATTATCTTTGTTGTATGGTGAATTTGGATCCTCCTCAACCGGCTTTGACAACACGTCCAGAATGTCCTTACCATCTGCTGGCAGAGTGTCCTGGCTCTTATTCTCTTTGCTTTTATCTTCCTTACCCTTATCTCCTTTTTTAACTTGTTCAATTTTAAAGCCATCAAAGGATTCTGCCATCCAGGAGACTCCAATATCCAGGTACCCGCCCTCGGCCTCCATTTCTTTGGATTTCATGCTGTTCTTCACTTCCAGCATTGTTACGCAATCCCACTCATCTTCACCAATTACATGGTGCATTTCCCCATCCTTAATCAGATCCTTTGACTTATCATAGCCCAATACATTTCCTTCGCTTCGGGCGACAAGCGAGAGCTTGGCATCCTGAAGCCAACTCACAGAAGAATCTGAGAGGTCCTTTTGTAAAGACTCTGTAATCGTTATAACCCACGGTGGTTTACGTATCATTTTTGCGCTTACGCTTGTTTCAATCTCGTCTTTCTCTTCATTCTCCTTTGATGTTTTATCCCGGGCTGAAGCGGCTATTACAGGCATGCCTGACATTTGCAGCATTATACATAATAATAAGGCGAGGGCACTTTTATAATACCTCTTCATATACAATCCCCTTTCAACGTGCAGTGAGTAAATCAATTTCAATATAACAGGAATGTTCATCGTAATAGTCACAAACCTTGACTCTCACACTCCACTCTGAAAGCAAACATTGGATGGTGACTTCATCCGAATCTGCATTCTCTGAATAATGGGGTTTATTTGAAAATGTGCTACGATAGAAATCAATAGCAGCATTATAAGACCTACTGCAATCAAAATATACAAAGTAGGAGTTCTCATCATTATTAAAGCCCGATTGGGAGAAAAACTCAGGCTCATAGACCGGAACAAGTTTCTCCGGGTATCCGGCCGGGATTTCATCCATCATATTGTCTTCATGATCTTCCTGATAATCCCCTTGGGAATCTTCCTGATAATCGTCGTCTTCCGAGTACAGATCTGTTCCTCTATCTGTATCAGAAATGTTCATTTGCTTCGATTCCGAATCGAGATCGGAGGGTTGAGGATTGGGGGAATAGGGTGTCAGCCAGTTCATCTCGTGTATAGGGTTATCAATAGCAAAGGGCAGCCAGTCATCATCGGGCGCAAATGCCTCCAAAGCCGCATCTTCCTCTGAAAAGAGCGAGGTTATTATTTCTCGGAAGGTATAAAAACACACGACTACAGATATTGCAACAACGAATATAACAAAAACAAGGGTAATGCGTTTCGATGATTTCATTTTTCCTCACACATAAATTATGCTTATAATTTTCTTAGCAAAGTAAACCCTTCGTTTTCCACATATAAACTATTTTACTTAGGCTGGATTTCTAAAGATAGATGGTATATGACCATATTTAGTAAGAATAAATCTCGTATCTAGATGTTATTTTTTCGGTATGCTGACGGAGTTACGCCTGTCCGGGCTTTAAAGATTTTAGCGTAATGGCCGTTATAGTCCAGGCCACAGGCGGAAAACGCTTGAGAAATTGAAAGGTTCGTGTCTAATAGTTTTTCTTTCAGCATTTTGATTTTAATGTCATTATAATAGCTAAGGGGTGTAATTCCTGTGTAGGCTTTGAAAAGTCTGATAAATTGGGTTTTGCTAAACCCGGAAGCATTGGCCGCCGCAGCTATATCAAATCGTTCTTGCCAATGGCTTTCTATGTACTCCTTGCCTTTAATAATTTCTTCCTTGCCGCAATATTGCTTAGAAGTAATAAAAATAGACACGACACATGATAATTGCTTATGATCATTGTAAACCGGGAAGGAGGTAATGTTTTGGAAAATACTATCAAAACACACTTCTCCGGTACCATATGCGTTTATTATATCTTGCACGGGTACCTTAATATCGTATAAACGGACAGTTTCACCTTGAAATGCTTTTAGAACACTTTCCTTTATACCCAAATTCGCTATAAAAGGGTCTCGTAGCATGTTATACTTTTTTGTGAATTCCTCTCTATCTGCGATGTGAAAAACTTTTAAAAAAGACTCATTGACTAATATTATAGTCCCATCCGGCTTAGATATCTGTATGGGGTAAGGGAAAACTTCTAAAATTTTGACCAGTAACTCTTCGTCTACACAAATCGTTTGCAGGGATTGCACAATGTTGTCTTGTCCTTCCGCCGCTTCTGCAACCTCCAAATATTCCATGCTACATCACCCCCTTCCATTTCATCAAGCAAAGTTCTATATAATGTACATTATACCACGTTTTTACGACTTTTTAATCACAATAACATTTGTGCTCATCTTTATACTTTGGAAATTGATTTTTTTCCTGAATTTGTATATAGTATATTTATTCAGCATCGCTGGATGAATTCACCGGTTCCCGTGTTTCCTATGTTTTTGGGGTAAGTAATACATATTTTCTGAGGAGTGAAGCGATGAGTAAATGGGAAAACAGGTTAAAAATATTGGGGCCTCTACTACCTGCGCTGATTGGCTTTTACGGATTTATGCAGGTCCAGGGGATGACGGTATCGTGGGCATTATACTATACCTTCCGTTTATATGGCCTGAATACGGATATTGGTGAAATTAACATTTTTATTGAAATAGCAAGGTGGATGGCACCGGTTTCAATAGCAGGCGTTTTATTATTAGCCATAAAGTCTATTAAGACGCATTTTATAACCTTTCTGCGAGCGATGAAAAAGGACTGCTGTTCGGTATACGGAAATAGCACCGAAGCAGCCGACTTATTGGAGAATCTAGGGAAAAGCGGTATTCAAGGATCCTCGGATAAAATAAGAAATACCCCATATCATATAATCATGTTTGACAACGAAAATGATACGGTGGCATTCTATTCAAAGAATGAGCAAACGCTAAGAAAGCACAAGGTATACCTGTCAATGGAAAGAAATCAAATGCTTAATATGAAGGATAACAATATATTTGCGTTTTCAGCGGCTGATAATTGTGCAATCCAATATTGGAAAAATCATTTGGCTGAAAAGAACGAGAAGATTGCAATCATCGGAGATGAAGAGCTGACAGATACTCTGCTATTCAGGGGGCTGCTGACTAATATTACGGCACTTGACCAATGTATAGAATATCATATCTGGAAAAAAGAACATGACTTTCCTTATCTGCATAATGGCTTAAAAGAAATCAACATGGATCGTATTGTTTTCCATGAGCAGCCGTATTATAAGGAGTTAGATCTGCTGCAACAGATGAATCGAATTATCCTTTGCGGTCATGATGCTGATAATTTGAAGATGCTTGCAAAGCTGTCTGAGACACTAATTGCTCCTGAAATACACGTTAAAATGAGATATAGCGCCGGTGCAGTGATGATCTACGGCAATAGTAAAGTGAAGGTGTTCGGTACATCCGACGAGCTGATGACCAGAGAGATCATCATTAAAGAAGAACTGCTGGAAGGTGCCAAAGAGTTGCATAACGGCTACTATAAGCTCTATGGCGGAAAGAGTTGGGAAGAATTGGATGCCTTTAAGAAGCAGGCAAACCTTTTCTCCGCTGAATATAGCCTGGTGGTGAAAAAGCTGCACATGTGCGGTATAGATAAAGAAACACTTGCAGAGCTGGTACATGAGTGCTGGCGCCGCTTTCATTACCTGAATGGCTGGAGTTATGCGGTAAAAAGAAACGATTCTGCAAAGCAGCATGACTTGCTTGTTCCTTATAAAGAGCTGAGTGAAGAAGACAAGCAAAAGGATATGGATATTGTGGAAAAAGCAATCCATAAAGGTTGAGTAAATCCCGTTATTTTCAGTAAAATTTTTAACTTATATAAGTTCAAGATTCTCTCTTGCTTTATTCGCTATGTCTACGATTTGTGCACATTTCTGTACAAGGTATCTTCCGCAAAATCATAAAGCTCTTTAACGATTCGAATCATCGTTTCATCTGTATGATTCCAGGCAATCACCGGGAAAAGCGGACATTTTAGCAGTGTTTTTCCGTTAAATTCAAGCGGTAAGGCAAGGCGCGGACGCTTACCGGTTTTATCGGTCTGGGTACAATAGCCGCAGCCGTCACAGGTTTTGGTTCTGTCGAAAACGAAAGCTTTTAGTTCATCATCCATACTCTCATATGATTTAACTACGGTACTGAATTGAGGTACCTTGAAGTAAAAAACCATTTGGTTCTTCTTTCGCCAATCATAATAGATCTGCATGTGTGCTTTTTGCTTTTTGGGGTACTCTTTTTCGTATTTAACATTCATTTCGTTGTTAACGGTGATATACCCCTTTTTGAGAAAGTAACTTTCAAGCTCGGCAATTTGTTCCTGATTGCATATTTTGCCGAACATCTCCGAAGCTGTATATTGTTTGCCGCCAAACATGCCATACAGGAAATTCATCATATTTCGTGAGCGGATGATGTTATCCTTCGGAACACTGCAATGCAGCTTCCAGGCAGGAAACAGTTCATTGTACTTACTATGCGAGATGATATAGCTGTCCTTGGATTCGTCAAAAATAAGCCCGACCCGTGACAGCTTCTCCTTTGTTTTATGTGCAATCCTCATATCGGTCTTTTTTACGATTAATGCATTATCTGCTGCTTCACCTAACAGCCCTATCTTTATAAAATACTCATAAAAATCGATGATATTCTTTTCGATTTTTTGCATTTTCAGGATCAGCTCAGGCCTGGCATTGTTTAACTGCCACCATTCATAACACTCGTCAGGTTCATCTACCACATTGATAAGCGATAAATCGTTATAAATAATCTCGATAGTATCATATAGAAAATCGTACATCTGTCTCTGCGATAATTCACTTGCATCGCAGTTTGCAACAGGCTTGAATTGAGGGTAGGTTGCCAGGTAAGAATAAATGATTCGTTTGCCAAGGTTTTCAAATGATTGACCCAGTTTGTTTTCAAACATGTTATCTTCCTCTTTCTAAAGCAAATTTGTACCCATATGCCATTTACACAGTTTTCAGGACACACCCAATCTCAAGGTTCTCTCTTGCTTCAATTGCTACCCCTTTGAAAAGCCCAATAACGTCAGTAATTGATTCAATAATACCCGCACCACAGCCTTTAATCCTCTGATAGCTCTGATGACCGTTACATACGAGCAGGCACCTGCATCCTATCTCTTTTGCTACTTCATAATCATGTATGGTGTCACCTATAAGAAGCACTTCATGAGGCTCCAGACTTAACTCAACCAAAAGGTCTTTTCCTCTTTCCACTTTGCTGATTGCATAATGATTATTCAAACCTGCAATTCTTTCAAAATAATCGGCAATATTAAGTTTATTGACAGCTTCAATCAGCTCCTGTTCCTTTGAAGCTGATAGAACGGATTGACTTATACCTAAACTGCTAATAAATTGCAATACCTCTTCCACACCAGAATGTAGGCTAAACTGATATTTATCAGAATTGAATGTTGTTATGTATTCCGTGGCAAGATCTTCAAATGGTTCTACAGAAAAATCAAATCCCAGCTGGGCATAATATTCTTTCACCGGGAAGGTGAATATGTTTCTATATTTTTCTTCATCAAGTGCGAGCAGATTACGCCTTTTTAGCAAGCTGTTCATTGCATCAATAACAATATCAACATCATTAAGTAATGTGCCGTTCCAATCCCATAGAATATGCGTACAGCTATTATGACTATCCATTAACATATTTGTGCTCACCTTTAACACTTTTTAGAACATCAGTTCGTATATTGATTATTATATTACAGTTACAAATTGCTGTAAAGGTAAATTTGAAAATGGGAAGGAAAAACTCTAAACTCTCTCATATCCTTAGTGAAACGTCATATTCTGCTCTTATGAAAATCTTAACAATTTCTTATGAGAATAACATGCACATACGCCCAATGATTGATATAATGAAATAAAATGAAAACAAATAAATAATTGCCTTTCAAATAGGAGCTTGAATTTTATGCCAGAAAAGATATTGATTGTTGACGACGAACATGAAATCGCAGATTTAGTGGAGGTCTATCTTCAGAACGAGAATTATATAGTTTTCAAGTTCTACTCAGCAAAGGACGCTCTTGCCTGTATTGAGTCAACAGAACTTGATCTGGCCATACTAGATATTATGCTGCCCGATATGAGCGGATTTTCGATTTGCCGGAAAATAAGGGAGCGGTATCATTATCCTGTTATCATGCTGACAGCAAAGGATGACGAAACCGACAAAATCACCGGGCTGACACTTGGCGCGGACGACTATGTCACGAAGCCTTTTCGTCCTCTTGAACTCGTAGCGCGGGTGAAAGCTCAGCTACGTCGCTACAAAAAATACAATCCGGCGCAACAGGAGGCAATACCGGAAGCTCTGCTCACACACGGTGGTCTGACGCTAGATGTCAGCAAACATGAGTGCTGCTTAAACGGTGTCCAACTAGTGCTTACTCCTACAGAGTTTTCAATTCTGCGCATTCTTCTTGAGCGTCAGGGAAATGTGGTCAGCGGTGAAGACATGTTCCGGGAGATTTGGCCGGACGAGTATTACAGCAAAAATAACAATACAATCACTGTTCACATTCGGCATCTGCGTGAAAAGATGAACGATACTATAGAAAGTCCCAAATACATAAAGACGGTATGGGGGGTGGGGTACAAAATTGAAAAATAGAGTATTAGGCGGGAAAGTATACAGCAGCCTGATTCGGACGCTTTTCTATCAGACACTCGCAACTCTTGGAATCTCCGGCCTTATTGCGATACTCCTGCGTACCGTGTTTCGTAGAAAACTGGCAAATATACTTACAAATATTATATGTGTGCTATGGAAGGTCGAGTGGGATGAAGGCATTAAGATATATCAATCGTATATCAGGAACAATCTCTACCTCATTGTGATTGTTGTTATATTGATTATCTTTTTTATATTATTCCGTCTTTCGCTGACATTGTTTACAAGGTATTTCGATCAGATCGTTACCGGCATCGACCAACTGTCCGAGGAAGCGGATGAAAAAATTGTCATGAGCTCCAAGTTGGAGTTTATTGAAACCAAGCTCAACGAGGCAAAACAAAAGTTGAAAAACCGCGGAAGAGAAGCAAAGGCGGCCGAACAGCGAAAAAACGAGCTTGTCATGTACCTCGCCCACGACATAAAAACACCACTCACATCTGTAATTGGCTATCTGAGTCTTCTTGATGAAGCCACGGATATGCCGATAGAACAAAAAGCAAAGTATGTCCATATCGCACTGGAAAAAGCCTATCGCTTAGAAACACTAATCAATGAGTTTTTTGAAATCACCCGGTACAATTTACAGAATGTACCTCTCAACAAAGCTAACATTAATCTGTGCTACATGATGGTTCAAATTACAGATGAGTTTTATCCGCTGCTTTCAGCAAACGGCAAAGAAGTTGCTTTGAATATTCCGGAAGAGCTTTGTCTTATTGCTGATTCGGACAAAATAGCAAGAGTATTCAACAATATTTTGAAAAATGCAATTGCTTATGGAACACACAACAGCGTCATCCATATCAGCGCCGGTGAAAATTCAAAGACCGTAGCAATTAGATTTGAAAATGAAGGCGAGATTCCGAGAGATAAGCTGGATTCCATATTCGAGAAGTTCTACCGACTGGACGATTCAAGATCAACCTCAACAGGTGGCGCCGGGCTTGGACTAGCCATCGCGAAGGACATCGTAACATTGCATGGAGGCACTATTGTCGTTGAAAGCAATCATGGACATACGACATTCATAATCGAGCTGCCAAAACAGCTATAAACATAACCAACGTTGCAGGATAATTAATCTTAGGAAAATCTTAGGAAAGAAGCAATTTTATTTTAATATTCGACCCGTTTATTCCTGGTATGCTTATTGTACCAAAAATAAACGGGTCGTTTTCGTTTTCAAAGGAGTATTGTAAATGGAACAGGGTTCTTATGGAACAAATATCAGGCAGCAGAAGAGACAGCAAAAAGCGCGTAAAAGGCACATCAAGAAAACAGTTCTTCTATTCGTGTGCATTGTTGCAATCCTCTTATCGACCGCGGCATATTGGGGGAACATTGAGCACAATGATAACTTTTCTAACCTCCTGACGCCTATAGTAAGAACCGACAGCCAGACAAAGCTCCTGACAGATGTGAGTGAAAAAAGCGCAGATAACTCTGACGAGACTGCATGGAGCTTGATTCTGGTCAACAGGTGGAATTTAATTCCCGATGATTACGAGGTTGAGTTGACACAGCTGTCAAACGGCAAATCAGTAGATACACGGATATATCCGGCACTTCAGGAGATGTTCGATGATGCAAGAGCAGACGGCATTTACCCCGTTGTCGCTTCCGGATACAGGACAGCCGAGCAGCAGCAAAGCTTGCTAGATAAAAAAATAGCTGAATACGAAGCCAATGGATACTCATCATCAGAAGCCAAAAAAGAAGCAGAAATGTGGGTGGCAATACCGGGAACAAGCGAGCATCAGTTGGGAATCGCAGTGGACATCAATGCGGATGGCGTACATTCACCGGGATATAAGGTCTATGACTGGCTGAATCGAAACGGATACAAATATGGTTTTATTTTGCGTTACCCGCCCGAAAAATCCGACATTACAAGCGTTACTCATGAGCCTTGGCACTACCGCTATGTTGGTATCAAGGCGGCAACAGAAATGCACGAGTCAGGACTTTGCCTTGAAGAATACCTATCCTGAGCATAGCTGCAAGCCCTCTTTTTCAAAGGGTACATAGCCCCATTCGTCACAAGCTAATATATCTGTCTTCTCCAATTGCTTTTCTAAGTAACTCAAGTACAAAAAGTTCTCTTTGTGTCCATCTCGGCGCATTATATGTATTTGAATGAATTATTGTTTTGTTTGCTTCTATTGCACTGTCAATATCGATCCATACAGGTACAAATCCCAATTCTTCTTCATATTCATCCAAAATTTGTTTTTCTAAAATAGCATCAACATCACATATGTAATAGTAGGATATCATTTTGAAAACATCATACTCTTTCTCCATTGGTATATCATACTCAACCGTTTTACCAAATTCAGAACAGATATTTGTAACCTTAGCCCCGCATTCTTCCCTGATTTCCCTAACAAGAGCTTCTTCATAGGTCTCTCCGGCATCTACGCCACCTCCGGGGAATTTATAGTCACCATCTTTTGAAGAGTACACCATCAATAACTTATTTTCTTGTTTGATGATTCCTCTGACAGCCTCTCTAAAAATCATTTTTCCGAATCGATTAATATCATTTTTTCTGTATATTTCCTTTAATAATCTCAATTTATCTCCCCCAACCTGTTTAGGCTAACTAGGTCTGTTCCCAGAAAGGCTTTAATTCTATACCCCAGTACCAGCGGCTGTACCAGTCAATGATACTGTCAACCGCAACTAGCAAAAACGACGTTGTCTACCTCAGAAAATCTGCTAATTGAGCCCAACTGTGAATTTCCAAACACTCAATGTGCTTGTATTCTTCATCCATTACCTCATTTACAGAGTTATACCACACAGGGAAAATGCCGGCATTATGTGCTCCAGCAACATCGCAAACCTGGCTGTTTCCCGCATACCAGACATTTGAACTTTCCAAGCCTGTCATTTTCAACGCAAGATTGAAAATCAACGGTGAAGGTTTCCGGAAACAATAATCTGCTGTAGAAATAATGAATTCAAACTCCTTATCTGAGAAATATTTTCCTAGTTCAAGTCAAACAAAATCATATCCGGCTTATTCAAAGAAATCCCCCCCATGAGTGATAGTTTCTATAAAATATTGGCAATTACCTTTATATTTATTGAATTATTTTGTTATATTACTCACATTTTGTATAAATACCACTTGCACGTCCCGACCTCATACTTCAGCTCATAAATCCTCTCTATCCCTTCAACCTCGCTCTGGCACCGATAAATCAGCATCCGATTGCCAGCCAGTTTTTCCTCACCTCTTTCTGTGATATTATCAACCTTTATAGTCACAAGCTCATTCTCGTCTCCCTTTATCTGAAATTTCAAGGGAGTCAATGCTCCGTTCTCCGTAAACCAAGCTATCATCTTTATTTGCTTCATATATACCTTCATTCATTTCACCCTTACAAAATACTTGTCATTATTGGAAAGTCCTCTACAATACCACCTTGCATAGGCGATAACCTGGAATGCAGGAATCCAGCCCTGAATACACTGTAATTGCCATATTTTAGCCGTATATCATCAACAGCCAAATCAACCAACCTTTGCTTTTCAAAGCTATTCTCCAAAAAAGAAAGCTGTACAAAATCATTTCCGCAAAGCTCGGAAACTCTAACCCCCAGATGCCTTATCGGTTCACCCCTCCATGCAATGTCAAATAGCCTGCAGGCTTCCTTGTATATAGCATTTGTACAGTCCGTCGGAACAAAAAATTTATGCTGGTGCGAGTAGGATCTCAGCTCACTTGTCTTTATCGAAACCTGAACCAATTTACAACAAAACTTACCATGCCTAAGCCTCATACCTACTGTTTCAACAAGAGAAAGTAACACCTTATGTGCAGTATCTTTGTCCTCAACATCGAAATGTATGGTACAGCTATTGCCAATGCCTTTAATATAAGGTATTGCCCCATCCGGCTTTACAGGAGATTCCTCTATACCATTGGCGTAGCACCAAAGAACTTCACCCCAACTTTTGAACGTATATTTAAGGAACTCTATCTCAGTCTTTGCAAGGTCTCCTATGGTATAAATACCCATTCTCTGTAATTTTGCCTCTGTAGCCTGACCAACCATGTATAGGTCTCTTACATCAAGTGTCCACATTTTCGCCGGTATTTCATCCTTAAAAAGTGTTGTAACAGCATCTGGTTTTTTCAGGTCGGATGCCATCTTTGCCAGTAGTTTGTTGGAAGATATCCCTATAGAAACTGTAAAACCCAGCTCATTTCTTATCCTATCCTTAATAGTGTGGGCTGTTTGAATTGGGTCGCCAAGAATCCTTACCATTCCTGTATAATCCAGAAACATTTCATCAATAGAAAAAACTTGTATATTATCTGAATAATCCTTTACGATGTCCACCATAGCGGAATTGCATTTCATATAAACATAATATTCCGGTGGTATTACCAAAAGGTTCGGGCATTTCTGCTTTGCTTGAATAACAGGTTCACCAGTCTGGATTCCATACTTTTTTGCCGGAATGCTCCTGGCAAGCACTATTCCGTGACGGGATGCCTGATTTCCTCCTACGATTGAAGGAATCTCTCTATAGTCTATCGTTGCCCCATGTTGAAGCGCGTTTACTGCCGACCACGACAGGAAAGCACTATTTGCATCTATGTGTAAAATAATTCTTTCATCCATTGAGAATCCACCCCGTAGACTTATTATAATACCGAACACATGTTCGTGTAAATGCCTAATTTAGCATATGTGAAAAAGTACAATTTGATACCGAAAAAAGACTGGTGTGGTACCAGTCTTAGAGTTCTTAAATACGATTTATATCAGAATAAATAATTAATACAAATGTACTAAATTAAATACACACATTTTATATAATAATAATCCGTATTAGCCCCAAAATACAAAGCTTATACGGATTTATTATTGCTCATCAAAGTTACAACCGTTTTCTCAATACATTTCAGCATCAAATAAAAAGGCGCTGATTTCTCAGGCCTTTCGTGCTGCCACAAGCTCAATTAACAACTTCACTAAAAATACTATTTCAAAGTGACCTGTACTTCCTTACCAAGACACTGTGCAACTTTAACCAAAAAATCCAGGGATGGGTTATACGTTCCACTCTCCAAGCGGCTGATATTGGATTTCTGGGTTCCGACCCGGAGTGCTAATTCTTCTTGAGTAATGTTCTGGCTTGTTCGTGCTTCAATAATCTGAGAAATTACGTCATAGCGTGGCTTTAGCTTTTCATATTCCGTTCTAAATTCTTCATCCTTCAATAAAAGCTCTTTTACTTCAGAAAACTTTACTCCTGCTTTACTCATCATCACACCTTCTTTCATAATCTTCTTTATAACGCAGTGCCCGATCAAGCTCCCTTTGTGGCGTCATTTCAGTTTTTTTAGTAAAACCATGAAGCAATACAAAGGTCTTTTGCCGGTATGTAAAATAGAAAATTCTGCTGATATCTGATGCAAATTTAACTCTCAATTCAAAAAGTCCTTGATATTGCGTACCCTTTATGGGTTTTACATAAGGTTCCCTTAAATCAGATCCATGCTTTTCAAGCAGTTCTATTTCACTAAAGGCTTTTGCACGCAATTTAGCATCTATCGAAAGCAAATAATCAAGGACCGGTATATTACCATTTTCTTTTTTATAATATTCCACTTTCCATTCCATGATACACCTCCAATACTAGTGTATGTCATGCGTCATAATAATGTTATCATATATGATAACATAAATCAAGAGCTGTTAGTGAGTGATCAATGTGAGTGATCAATGTGTGGGATAGACGACTGTGGGTCTAGCAAATATAGTAAATCAACGCTCTTTTTTGGCATATTGCTTTCTTACCGATTTATTAATAAAAGCATTCAACCCATCACCCTTACTGGTTTTCATTTTTAGAGCTATAAATCATTTATAATCAATAAATGATTCTGTGTAAAACATCGATCAATCGTTTTTTCTCATCGCTTCCATTTGTTTTGAAGCGAACAATAGGAATATTATATTTTTGTAATATCTGGTCTTTTAGTTCATCTCTTTGAGCTTGTCTTGTATTTGGTTTATGATAAGAATATCCATCTACCTCAACTACCAAAACAGGTTGCTTTCCAAGCCTGTTATATAATAAAAAGTCGACATGTGTTTGGTAATGCATTGCATAAGCAGTCTCCTCATCGTTTAATAGATGAGGATCACGTATAATCATATTTAGTGGGACATGAGAGATTACGTCAAGCTTCGCAAACGGTTCTGCTTTGAGAACATCGTAAATTAAGTGATACATTAGGTTCTCGCTGTCGTATCCGGATACTCTTTTTTTATTTCTAAGCAACTCCTGCCTTCGGTTAAAATATCTTTTGTAAAGATAGTCGAAAACAGAGTATATTTCGCTTTGTATTATCTCCATATTGTTATACTGAATATAGCTAATCAGATCCCTTATATTATTATCTTTTTGAGATGTATTCCCATCTGTAACTAAAATTAATTGATTCACAGCACGCGAAACCGCAACATTCAGCCTGCTTGGATTACCTGTAAAGTCTGTTATTTCGTTGTCAACAGTACATAGAATAATCGTGTCCTTTTCTTGCCCTTGGAACTTATCAACCGTAGCCGCTTTTACCGATGTGCCCTCAAAAGTCCTAAGCAGTGCCTCCGTATGATTGCAATATGGTGAAACTATACCAATTGATCCGTTATTAATGTCCAGTTTCTGTCCTGGAATTACTTCTTCTTTAATTACATCAATTTGTCTCTGGTTAACTCGATCTCTTGCATGGTTACCTTCAACAGTTTGATAAGCCACAAGCGGCTGTCTATCCGTTTTAGGGGATGTTAATATTATTAGTTGATTGTTATAAAATTTCTGGTTGCAGAATTCAATAATCTTTGGATGACAACGATAATGTTCTTTCAGCATTACCCGAGGAAGATTATCAAACAGTTCTATTACAGAGGACAATAAACTATGATCCGAATAGCGATAAACCTCCGGTAAAGAAAAGCTTTCAAAAATAGTGTCTGTTTTTTTCTTTGTTTGATCATTCACTACATTAGGAAGCTGCTTTAAATCACCTACAATAACCGCTTTTTTTGCACACGACAAAGCAAGCGCTCCAGTTGCCAGATCCACTTGTGACGCTTCATCCACGATAACGTAGTCATAAATCGTCTTTGTTGACAAGCTACTACGTAAGGAATATGTTGTACTTAATATAACTGGATAATCAGTAATGAATTGCTCTGATTTCTTCCATAAATCTTCCACTTCATAGATTTGTCGTTTATCACCGGACATATATCTTTTAGCCACGTCTGATTTAAAAAGGGTCATAGATAATCTTGAGTACTCATTCGTTTTATCATCAAAAGAATATACGGAAAGTAATTTATTCAAACCAGAAATTCGTTTTTGCAGTTCATTTTGAGCTGCTATATAGTATTGCTTTTGGCAAATGGCAACGATTCGTTCAGTCGAATTCTGATAAAAACTAGGATTATATATGCCAAACTGAAGAAAGTTCAAAGCCTTTCTCCAAATAGTAATTGGCTTTTGCTCTGCAACATATTCTTCACTCTTAATCCATAGCTTCAATAATGCAGATGAATTCATATTTCGGATTGAACGGAAATAGATATCTTTATCGCTTGTTTCATCATAATATTGCAAAAAATGTTGTTGTTCCAATCGAACTGTATCCAACTCTTGCATCAGTTTTGAGAGATTGTTTTTTTGCTTAAGCATTTCGTCCAACTCTACAGCAACCTCAGTTAGTTTGGTTTTTATCTGATTATATTCTGTTTCGTTTAACATCCATGATTGTAAATGAGGCAGCAATTGATTTTGAGATTCTATGAACGCTTCCTTGTTAGTTGAACTGCCAAGAAAGGCAACAATAAAGTCAAGGTCATATTTCATTAATTTCTCATATACATTGGCAATGGCAGAATTGTTGCTTGACACTACTGCAACGCTTTCGCCTCTCATTACCGCATTTGCAATAATGTTCAATATGGTTTGCGTTTTTCCTGTCCCAGGAGGCCCCTCAATAATGCTGAGGCTATTGTTCAACGCATTATCAACAGCTTCTTTTTGACTCGCATTAAAGCCGAAAGGATAAACAACCGTTTTTACAGCACTACGCTTAACATTCGGAGCATTTCCACTCAAAAAAGAAGCAAGAATGCTGTCTTCACGTACAAAGTCAATTTTACTATAGCGGTTTCCAAGAATGTTACCTCCATCAGTTGAATGAAGGCTTACAGCATATGCAATCTGTTTCAAATACTCAAATCGATTATTTGACTTTGGATCTGATAGACATGAATGAACAAGTTGGATTTCTCCGGATTTGACTGTTTCGATATAATCATTTTTATAAATTATCCTGGTATACCGTCCAAAATTCTGAATACGGGTGATATTGAATAGCAACTGCTTGTTCTTTATAATGTAGCATTCATCTGGATTTATCTCGGTTGGATTCTGAAAAAATTCAATGCTGGAATAAGAGTAGGGAAAAGTAGCACCATCATTGAAGGTTATAATAAAACGTCCATCACGGCTTACATATGAGCGTATATCTTTTGTACGATCTTGATTATTAACCAAGACCAAATTTTTATTAATATTCATCAATCTATACCACCGAAAACAGAATTCAATGCCCTGTTGAGAAACTCGCTTCATACTCAACAGGCTAAAGCCCAACTGATTTCTGCAACAATTGGTTGCAGATTTGTATTGCGCGAATATTCAATATAAAAATTTCGCATTAGCCAAAGATTACGCGCCGAAAAACCTGCAACACCGGGAAATTCTTTTTAAAGCTCTTTTGATAAAATCTCAACGATGGATTTGCCCCATCCCTTTTCACGTCGTTGGTAACCAATTTCCTCGCCAAATTCCTAATGAAATTAAATGAGTCCGGCGTTGACCTTTTCATTACCTCATACTAACGGCGATAAATGAGTTCCTTGATTTCCTTAATGAAACTACAGTATTCGGTTAAACAAACTGCGAAATTTATTGGCTGTCATAAAGTTGTTCTTACTTTTAAAGTACTCTGTCCGATTCGCCTCTAAAACGAATCCAACTGTTTGTAGAAAAAAGTCGTGATTCCTGCAAAACGAATGTCCTGTCTTTCTAAGGCAAGTTATAGATATGTTATTATTCTTTACGGATTTTTGATCCACAATAGGGACAACTATTACTATTCCAAGCATGGGCCATTTTCAAAATATTTATTGATTCGTTACATGATGGGCAGGGGAAGATTTCACCATCTTGAATTTTAAGGCGCTTTAAAATTTCTGATGGGCTATAAATATATCGTCTAACCCTATCATGCACGGTATCATATTCAGTAATATATTGAATTCGTTTATCATTTGCATGCAAATCATATGTAGAAGAATAATCCAAAGCATAAATAGCAAGTTTATTTTCAGCAGAAGCGTCTTTCGCTGGAACATGTCGTTTTCTTAAATGAATTAAGCGATGGTATATTAAATTTGAAAATTCCATCCTTGTTAAGTTCTCTATGTTTTCTCGGTTTTCTTCTATCGCGAAGTGGCTAGATTTACGTGATAAGCAAAATTTTTCAATGTCATTCCATACAGATAGCGTATTAGTATCGCTTTGAATATTGCTCATCTTTTTTTCACCATTATTCTTTATTGCACTTATTACCATTCTTTCGCTAATATATTGGAAAGGGCGTCCTGGTGCAAGGGCGTTAGTTCTATAAGCACGATATTCGGACCAACATTTCAAAAGCATTGTTCCGAAATCACGTGAATTTCCCATACTGGAAAGCACCAGTTTTTCAAAATTATAATTATTGTTAAATAATAGGCTCACAGTTATTGCATTATCTTGGAAGTAGTACCGAAGGCGATTGTCTACAAATGATCGAAAATAGTTCAAACATAATTCCCTATCTCTAGTCGAGTTTTCAAATACCAAGTTATCATCAAGGTCAATAAAGTGCTGTAAATCTGCTCCATTATCCAAATAGAATAAATTCCCTCTATATGGAACAAAGCTAATCCAGAAATAAATGGGATCATCTATAATTCGATCAATAAAGAAAGATAGGAATTCTTGAAGTTTTGGTGCATATGAAATTTTTTCCCATTCATCTACATAGAAAGTTATAGCTTTTAAACTAATCAACTTAAGCAAAGATATAATTTCTTCACGAATTGTATTAGTATTTAAATAGCTCAAATATGTGTTATTAGTAGCTATTTTTTTAGATATTTCCTCACTGTATTTTGCTGACCATGATGTCCCAAATTCAGCATCTGAAAGGTTAAGTGTTGCTCCCCATGTGGCAGCCAATTCTATTAAATTATGAAAATCGCATTCTTCCCCCATAGTTCCAATAGAAAGTCGTTGAAAATCCGAATTTCCATTTCTAACAATTTCATTGAATTCAATTAGTTTAACAACAGCAGCTTGTAGATTCCTTACAAGCTTCTTTTTGTCGTTATCAAAACGTCCCAGCAATCTTTCTAGAAAATTCCCGCTTTGCAATGAAATAAGAATTGTTTGGAGTTGTTTTGAAATCTCACTATAAATAAAAACACTAAAAATTCGGTTAAATAGATCTTGACTGCAATCTTGAGGGAAATTCAGTCTTTTAACATTTAGGTAAACGCAAAATACGCCATTTGCTTTATTAAGAAAGCAATTGTTATTTAAAGAATTTCTTGATAGTAATAAAAGATGAGTCTTACCAGTACCACGCAACCCAGATATAACACCACTTGATGAAAGTGAATATGAAATCAAGTCTGAAAGATGATTTTTTACATCAACATGTGTTTCTTGAAGTTCCTCAATTTTTTTTAGATCTGCGTCCATACTTAATTCATAATCCGCTCTTAAATCTGAAAACGCTCTATTCATATTTTCAATAAAATTGTCATTGCTCACATAATCCTTAAGAAGTTTTTGTCCCATTTTAAGCACCCTTTCATATTCAAAGTAAATAAATCAATAAGTTGTATAGGATTCTCTTTTTTGTTTCCAGTAATTTCCGTGCCGACTTCTCACTATTGCTATAATGGAACATCAAGCATTTGGTACGGATTGCCCATTATAGACATAATGCGCTTTATTTTCATTGACATCATCAAATATCTACCGATGATATATTTCTACATAAAATACCAGATTCCTGCAAAATATTTAATTTTTTGATATATATGACTTATTTTATCTGAAAAAACCGATATGGAATTGATCTCACATGATTTGGAACTTCTAATATGCCCAGAACTGATGAAAAATGAGTGCATGCTAATTGGGGATGCAATAAAAAATCTGTATCCCCAATGAATCACACGGTCTTTTACCTGTCATCCGTCACCCGTCTCACAACACCTTCTGTTGAGTGATAACAAAGTTGTACAATTTCATTCCAAGTATCTGCCGATATCTCTTTTCCCGTGTAAGATACGACGTATCTCTAGTATATCACCCAATACGATATAGAATACCAAGTGGTCGTCTACCACCATCCTGCGATAAGTGTTGTAGTATTGGCCGGTTCCGTATTCTTCATACTTATTCGGATATGGGCGTATATCATTTATCTTTTCAATGATACGGTCATATTGCTTTATTGCTGTGCTGGCATAAAATTGTAAAAGGTAGTCAACTATATCCTCCAAATCCTGCACCGCCCGGGGAAGCATGACTATCCTATGTATCTGTCTCCTCCAACTTGGCGACCAGTTTTTTACGAAGCTTCGAGGAAACCTCTTCGAAGTCATAGCGGGCAGGATTTTCCCTGGCTTCCTTATCAGCTTCCCGTAATGCAGTATCTATCCGGCATTCCCTTCTGAATTCCTCATATTGCTCGATACTCATAACAACCATATCACCATAGCCATTTTTAGTTAGGAAAACTGGCTCGCCCACGTCATGAACGATACGAGATATTTCAGCAAAATTATTACGTAAATCTGAAACGGGTCTAATCTGTGGCATAATATATCCCCCCTGCTCTTTATATCATAAATTTATCATAATTACGATATAAAATCAAATCTTGTAGGGGCACAACAGATTCCTGGGTGTTCACTTCTGTGCTTGTTGACCCATATAATAAAATTGTGTCTCAACTAACCCTTCGTACAATTTGCTTATTTGCTCATGACTTATACTGTATAGAAGAAATTCCTCAGTCTTTATGCTATCATCATATTGATGTCTCCATCGTAATTCCATTAATATGGTATCCATCAAAAAAGGTGGACTCAATCGCAGCCTACCTCAAATAAACATTTACAGAATGAATACAATCCCCACCCTCTTACAGTATGTTAGAAAGTCTCAAAATCATTAATATCTTTAAGCATAAAGAGAACCCCAGACATCTACATCACCAACTGGCCGCAGTGGAGTGCTTTCTTGATGCCGAGCAGCCGGAACACGAGCTTGTAGCACAGGTCATGGATGAATGCTGCAGGAATTTCCGCCACCGGTTTTCACAGTTCAAGGTGGCTTATCAGCTTAAGAAGGCAGGACACATGTCTGCTGCTGTCTTTGAATTCAATGAGGTGCAGCGTCAGGATATGGAGGTCTATAAAAATGCCTTCCAGAAACGCCGCCTACAGCAGAAGGTAACAACATGAACAGGGCAAGTGCAAGAAACATAAATACCGATCATATCCTCGTGCAGCGTTTTAGTTCGCTCCTGGAGACATTTGCACTAAAACATTACTCCAAAGATTGCAGACCTTCTTGAAAAGGCCGAAAACGGGGAGTCCTTCTACAGGCAGTTTCTCCTTCATGTACTCGAAACCGAAGTAAGGGGGCGTAATGAGCACCGCAGGAAGCGAAACTATTCTACGGCTCATTTCCCGCCCAATGTACACCCTCTGGAGGAATTCAACCCGGGGGAACTGGAGTCCGGCATAACTGAAATCCAGATAACTAAAAAAACTTACATGGCTCCTGTTGCAACATCGTCCTTACCGGGCCTCCGGGCCTTGGCAAAACCATGATAGAAGTCGAATTGGGGTTGGAGGCAATCAACACTGGATATACCGTCTGCTTTAAGAAGATGGTATATCTGAGAAAAATACTGGATGCCGTTGAAACCGAGCGCAGTGCCGGATTTAGGATCAATTTATGGATTGATATTAGTTTTTTCTACATTTATTGGTATATTCAGACACATTATGTTATTATGTACTTAGAAAATTTTACATAAAGAGGTGCGAATATGGATATAGTTAATGACTTACGTATAATCAAACCTTTAAAAGAAGGTGGGCAAAAAAAGGTCTATCTCGCTGAATGCAATAAGTTTGGGAAAGTAGTCTTTAAAGTTGGTCAATGCCATTCAGTTTCAGGTTTTGAAAGAATAAAGCGTGAAGTTGAATTGCTAAGAAATATTAACTCTCCATATTTTCCTCAGAACTATGATTTTAGATTTGATGATAAGGGTAATTTTCAAATCCTGGAGGAGTACA